>CAUZTE010000127.1:0-5108 GCA_963582565.1 Dehalococcoidia bacterium
ATACGTGGCCGAACTGTCCATGCCCCCCGGTCTGCCGGACGAATCGACCCTCAACACGTACATGCTCTCGGATAGCTTCCCTATAGGAAACCCGTGGTCGGCCCACCTGGGCTTGCACGTTGAATTCACGCTTCATTCTGTCCACAAGGACGTCCAAATGAAGTTCGCCCATTCCGGAGATGATGGTTTGGGCAGACTCTTCGTCGTACCGGACCACAAATGTGGGATCCTCTTCCGCCAACTTGCGGAGAGAGTCTTCCAGGCGCTCTTGGTCAGCCTGGGTCTTGGGTTCAACGGATACGGAAATCACCGGCTCCGGGAAGCTCGGTGGCTCCAGGATGATCGGTGAATCTGAGTCACAGATGGTTTCGCCAGTAAAGGTGTTCTTCAGGCCAACTACGGCGCCGATCTGCCCTGCAACAAGCTCATCCACCTCTTCACGGCGGTTGGCATGCATCAGCACCAATCGGGCGATGCGTTCGTCAGACTCCTTGGTTGAGTTGTATACGTAGGAGCCGGACTTCAATGTCCCGGAATAGACACGGACAAACACCAATCGGCCGTAAGGGTCTGCAGCGACCTTGAAGGCCAGTGCAGCAAGGGGTGCGTCCGGCTGAGTTGGTCGGGTCACCTTCTCGCCTGATTTAGGGTCAGTCCCTTCAATTACAGGAATATCGTCGGGAGCTGGAAGGTAATCAATGACAGCATCCAACATAGGTTGAATGCCCTTATGCTTCAGGGCCGTCCCGCAAAGCACAGGAACCAGGGTGTTGCTGAGAGTGGCTTTTCGCAACGCCGCTTTCAACTCTTCGTTAGTGATGGTCTTACCCTCAAGGTACTTCTCCATGAGGATATCATCAGTCTCCGCTACCTTCTCAAACAGGTTGTCTCGATATTGAGCAACCTTATCCAGTAGTGCTTCTGGGATAGGCCCAATCACAGGAGCTTCAGCATCTTCGCCGTAAATCTGAGCAACCTCTTCAATGAGGTCAATGGCTCCCTGGAACTCTGCTTCGGCTCCAATTGGCATCTGTACCGGCACCGGCCTGGCCTCCAACCGCGTTGCAATCATGTCCACCGTGCGGTTGAAGTCTGCTCCGGAGCGGTCCATCTTGTTCACGAAAGCGATACGAGGAACCCCGTACTTGTTGGCCTGCCGCCACACCGTTTCTGACTGGGGCTGCACGCCGGAAACAGCGTCAAAGATCACCACGCCGCCATCCAACACCCGTAAGCTACGTTCCACCTCTGCGGTGAAGTCCACGTGGCCGGGAGTATCGATAATGTTGACGTCATAGCCGTTCCACTCGCATGCAGTCGCCGCAGCGGAGATCGTGATGCCGCGTTCCTTCTCCTGAGGCATCCAGTCCATGATCGTGTTTCCCTCATCCACGTTGCCAATCTTGTGCGTTCGGCCCGTGAAGAAGAGCACACGTTCAGTAACCGTCGTTTTACCGGCGTCGATGTGTGCGATGAACCCTATGTTTCGTACCTTTTCCAAGGAAGCCTTCCTATGCCGTTTCCAGCCCTAAATCTGTATCCCGTGTGTTGTCGAAAGTATTACCAACGATAGTGAGCGAACGCCTTGTTCGCATCAGCCATGCGGTGGAGGTCTTCCCGTCGTTTCACCGCAGCGCCGTCGCCCCGTGATGCATCAAGGAACTCCTGAGCCAACTTCTCATGCATCGGACGGCCCTTGCGTGCCCGTGAACTGGTGATGAGCCATCGCATAGCCATGGCGCTACCACGTCGGGGTGCTACCTCAATAGGTATCTGGTATGTGGCGCCGCCAACTCGGCGGGCCTTGACCTGGAGGAGTGGCGTTGCATTGCGAATCGCCTCCTGGAAAATCTCCAGAGGCGGCCTGCTAGACTGCTTCTCCACAATCTCCATTGCAGAATAGACAATCCGCTGCGCAATGGTCTTCTTGCCCTTCATCATGATTCGGTTGATAAATCGAGCAAGCTCCACATTGTTGTACTGCGGATCAGGAGGGATAACCCGTACTTCTGCTTTTCGCCTTCGCATTACTCTTGTCCGTCCAGCCTGTCTTCAGATTATTTAGCCGCGATTCAGTCGCGCTCCGTACTTGCTTCGTCCTTGTGCTCGTCCGCTGACACCGCCAGTGTCCAAGACACCGCGAACGATGTGATAACGCACACCGGGTAGGTCAGGAACACGTCCGCCCCTAACCAGTACCACAGAGTGCTCCTGAAGGTTGTGGCCCTCTCCGGGGATGTAGGCCGTTACTTCAAGACCATTGGTCAAACGTACACGAGCCACCTTCCGCAATGCGGAGTTCGGCTTCTTTGGCGTGACCGTCCGCACCTGAATGCAGACCCCTCGTCGCTGGGGGGAACCAACGTTGTCCCACGCAACCCGGTGCTTCAAAGAGTTCTGACGCCAGTGCATCGCCGGAGCTCGGCTTTTCGCCTTGTTCCGCTTCCGGCCTTGCTTGATTAGCTGATTAATTGTCGGCACGTTGTGCTCCGCTCATAAAAAAATCCGCCACTAGTTAGGCGCAAAAGTAAATTGTACGGGTGGAGGCCTATGCTGTCAATAGCTACGCTAGCTTGGAAGCTTGATACTCGTGCAGCCCTTGACCGCTGCTACCAAACAGTGATAAAAATCACCCCCCAGGAGTAGCCCAGCCGTCCTTTGTCGTACCTCGGGAGGTAGACCATGGTAGACCGTAACTCACCATACTCAGACCAACCCTCAGATGCAACCCAGATCGGCCAGTGGACCCAGGAACGACTCAGAGGGGTTGCGCAGGAGTTGTTTGTGGATGCCCCTCTGGTGGTCGTCTCCAACAGAGAACCCTACCTCCATCACCTGGAGGACAAGGGCAAAGGTGACCTTACCTGGAGACGCCCTCCCGGGGGTTTGGTCTCCGCTTTGGATCCTGTGATGCAGGCAATAAAGGGCGGTCTGTGGGTGGCCCAGGGTACCGGCGAGGGTGATCGCATGGCCGTTGACGATGCCGGGCGAGTGGCTGTTCCTCCAGACAACCCGGCCTACACCCTCAAACGCATCTGGCTTGAGCAGGCAGAGATTGAAGGGTACTACGAGGGTTTCTCCAACGAAGGCCTCTGGCCCCTTTGCCATGTGGTGTTCCATCGACCACGCTTCACGCCTTCAGACTGGGCGCACTATCAGCAGGTGAACCGGCGTTTCGCCGATGCTGTCCTCGAGGAAATAGAAGGCAAGTCCGCCTTCGTGTGGGTGCAGGACTACCACCTGTGTCTGGTGCCCCTCTACCTCAGAGAGGCCCGCCCGGATTTGACCATCGGCATCTCGTGGCACATCCCCTGGCCCAACCCTGAGATATTCCAGACATGCCCCTACGCCGTCCAGCTCCTCGAGGGGTTATTGGCTGCGGATGTCATTGGTTTTCATATCCGGTACCACTGCAACAACTTCCTGGCTACAGTTGAGCAGGAGTTGGAAGCTCGCTTGGATCGGGAACGCTCCCGGGTCGTCCGGCTTGGCCACGAGACAAGGATTGTGGATATCCCCATCAGCGTAGATACGGACGAAGAAGAGGAGGTGGCTCGCTCCCAGGAGGCTGCCGATCAGATGGAGCACTTCCAGGTGCTCTTCAACCTTGAAGCCTATGACCATGTCCTTCTGGGGCTTGATCGATTCGATTACACCAAAGGCATCCCGGAGCGCCTCACAGCCGTGGACCGGTTGCTGCAAGACCATCCAGAGTACAAAGAGAAACTTGTCTTCCTCCAGGTGGGAGAGGTCAGTCGTATGCAAATCCCCCAGTACCAGGCCCTGAACCTGGAAGTAGAGCAGCTGACCCAGGAGATCAATGACCGTCACCGTACCGCTGATTGGGAGCCGATCATCCTCTGGCGAGACCCCGTTGAGCGGGCAGACCTCATGGCTTTATACCAGCTTGCGGACGTCTGCGTGGTGAGCTCGTTGCATGACGGCATGAACCTGGTGGCCAAAGAGTACATAGCTAGCAGGGTGGACGAGACCGGGGTCCTGGTGTTGAGTCGGTTCACCGGAGCTGCCCGGGAGCTTCCGGACGCTCTGTTGATCAATCCCTACGATGCAGAAGACTTCGCCAAGAAGTTGGATCAAGCCATCCAAATGCCGGAAGCTCAAAAGTCGGATCGGATGCGCAGAATGAGACGCGTTGTACGGCAGAACAATATCTACGCCTGGGCTGGACGGTTTTTGCAAGAGATGGCCCACGGCAGCGGCGGTGGCTCTCAGTGATTCACATCCTGAAAGTAATGGACAAAGTATTTGAGGATGTGGCCAACAACGGCCAGATACTGGTTGCATTGGACTTCGATGGCACCCTGGCCGACATCGTCCCGAACCCAGCAGACGCCTCACTCCCGGAATCTCGACTCAAACTCCTGGAAGACCTGAACAACCAACCTCGATTCGCCGTAGCAATCGTGAGCGGCCGCACACTGGAAGACCTGAAAAGCCGGGTCAATCTATCCGATGTAGCGTTTGCGGGGGACCACGGGCTGGAGATCTCCGGACCGGGCTTCCATCACATCCCTCCGGAGGCGGAGGAATTCCGCACCACCGTGGCTGAGATTGGCGAGGCGCTGGAAGCTGCTTTGAAAGGCGTGCCAGGGGTTATCTTTGAGCACAAAGGTCTATCGATGAGTATCCATTTCCGATTGACCCCTCCTGACCAACGGGTCAGCGTACTCCACACCATACGTCGCATTTCCAATCCCTATCTGGACGGCAATACTCTCCGCATGGTCAAAGGCAAAGAAGTGGTGAACCTGCTTCCCCCGGTGGACTGGCACAAAGGCTCAGCCCTCAAGTGGTTGCTGGAGTTATTGGACTCGCTCCCGAGAAGGGTCGGCGGCAGCCTACCCATATACATCGGCGATGATGTTACGGACGAAGACGCCTTCAAAGAAGTAGCGGAGAAGGGGTTTGCCATCCGGGTTGGGCGCCCCAAACCCTCAAGCGCAGCACCGTACTACGTCAATTCAATCGACGAAGTGGAAGTGGTGCTGCAGGCGCTGTTGGATAACTCGCGGTCGCTGGGTATCCCGGCACACCAACACTAGTCTGCCGGTTCCAGGCCAATCACTCTTTTGAAACGCCGGATTACG
>CAUZTE010000128.1:0-5106 GCA_963582565.1 Dehalococcoidia bacterium
GCATTATCTTCAGCAGTTAACATGTCCCTCCCCCTTCGTGATTCTTCCTCAAAGTCTTCTCTGCAATAACCAAATACCCGGCCTCAAATCGACCGGCAATTTTCCATAGCGCAAAGATGCGCTTAGGCGATACAATTGTCAATGCATAAATAGTGAACATTTCTTTTCCAAAGTGGAACAATGTGAAGTGGGGTGATGTGATGCCTGAACTACCAGAATGGAGAGTATTCTGTGCTACGGCAAAGTTCCACAGTATCTCCAGGGCATCGGAATCCCTTGGGATAGGCTCTCCAACAGCTACGAAGTAGATTGCGAAACTTGAAGAGCGACTTGGCGTACAACTCCTGGATAGGACGACGCGGCCAGTTAAGCTTACGCCGATGGGTGAGCGATACGCCGCGCTGGCAACACCGCTGGTAGAGGGTTTTGACAACATGGTCGGCTCCGTGGCGGCTGAGGGCACCACGGACCCGGTAAGCGTCACCGCGCCCTCCGGGATCATCAGCTACAAGCTGCCAGAGGCTGTAAAGTTCTTCCAAGACACCTTTCCCCACAACCAGGTGAGGATATACTCGCGCACCAAGTCTGAAGGCATCCGAATGTTGTCTGACGGCGATGTGGATATGGCGTTGGTAGACCCGCAGGTGCCGCCGCACATCGATTTTCAACCGCTAATCACTTTTGAGCGTGTGCTCATCGCTGCCCGGAACCACCCACTGGCGCAGCAGTACGAAGCCACCATCGATGAGATCGCCCGCTATCCTCTGACGTTTCTCCGAGCGAGTACAACCACCCGAACGATGCTTGAAGCAGAGATGAAACGCCAGGAGATCCCCTATGAAGTCGGCATTGTGTTGGACCACATAGAGGCGGTCAAGCGCTATGTCTCGTTGGGGCTTGGGATATCAGTGGTGCCTGAATTCATCGTCGAACCCAGGGACAGGGAGAGCCTGGCCATCATTCGTGTGCAGGGTTCATATGCCACCGAGAAGATAGGCGTCGCGACGCTTCGGGAGAAACCCCTCACCACGTCTGCAAGCAACTTTCTGGTGGTGCTTCGCCAGACCCTGGGCCAATAGCCTCAAGGGCTAGGATTTGCGTGTGGGTATCTGGGGTGGCTGAATCGCATAGGCTGCCAGCGCTGCTAGTATCCACGTCCCTACTATCATCAGAAACGGGACAGTGTAAGAGCCGCTCCAATCATGCATGGCCCCGATCATCAGCGGTGCTATGGCCCGGGTGCCGTTGGCGAAGGGTGTCATGAACCCTCTGATCGCACCAATGTGGTCGCGACCAAAGAACTCGGCGGTGGCAAGAGATTGCAGCATGAAGAACCCCGCCAAGTTTATCCCCTGGAACACGCCCCACGCCACCATCATCACGGGGTTGAAGATGAACAGCATGAATATGACGCCTACCGTAGCCAGGCATCCTTGCAGGATCATCATGGTTCGGATGTTGTACTTCCCCGCCAGGTAGCCCCAGACGAAGCGACCACCAACGTTGAAGAAGCCATAGACCGCTACACCGCTTGCTGCCACCTCCAGGCTGAACCCCTTTTCCTGGAAGTAGGGTATCCAGTGGGCCTGGTACCCGGTGATACCCACCACAGCCAGCGCCAATGCCAATGTGAGTATCCAGAAAGAACTGGAACGCAGGGCCTCTCCCTTTGTGAAGCTGTACTCCTCAGAAGGTGTGGGTCTTTGGGATGTGGAGGTTGTGGATGGCTTGGTTTCCTCTGTGTCTCCATCAGGAAGCATGCCCATGACTTCTGGGCGGGTACGAGCCATGAGCGATAGGGGGAGGACGATGATGAGGGTGGTGATTCCCAGCCAGAGCCAGGCGTCACGCCACCCCATGCTGCCGATGAGGAACGTCAGGAACAGTGGGAAGATGAGTGGGCCGCTGGCTGCCCCGGCGTTGCTCCAGGATAGTGCTTTGGCGCGCTTGCGCACGAACCACTTGATGGCCAGAGTCTGCCACATGCCGCTGCCCTGAGCCGCTACTCCAACGGCTCCCAAAACTCCGTAGACCATGTAGTACTGGAACGGCGTCTCCACCCACCGTAGAAGAATGAACGAGAGGGCGAGGAAGATACTGCCGATGGGTAAGATTACCTGCGGGGCCCAGGGGTGGTCGGCCAACGGACCAAGGATCGGCCCCATGAGGCCGCCTAGTAGCACACGCACTGACAGCGCTCCAAAGATAACGGTCTGGCTCCAGCCAAGGTCTGATTGCATTGCCGCCAGGAACGTACTGGTGGCGAACCCGGCGCTTCCCAGGTTGAACGAACCGCTGATTGCGCCGGCCCCTACAATGATCCATCCGTAGAAGAATGGAAGCTTGCGCCGGGATTTCCCCTTACCTTGCATGAGCGACATTATACGCACGCTGTTGCCTGTCGTGTTTGGGGTTCCGGCTAAGAAGTGGTTTTTTGGGGGGATGCTACCTTCGATTTCGCCCGACTCTCCGGTGCGAACAGCATCACCAGGGTGGCGCTGACTCCAAGCCATATGGCTACGACGATGAACGCACCGCCGAAGCTCCACCACTGGGCCATGGCTCCAACCGCCAAGGGTGCCACAAACCCTCCGGAGGCCTGGAACAGTGACCAGACCCCCAGGAACGCACCCCTTCCCTCCTTGGGTGCAAGGTCCATCGCATAGACCTGCGATGTGCTTTGGCTCATACCCCATGCCAGCCCGTACAGCAGCACCATGGCAAGTATGCCGATGTAGTTTTCGCTGATACTCAGGAGGAACGCCGCTCCGGCCAGGAGGAAGAGGCCGGGTACTAGCGAGAACTTCCTGCCGTATTTGTCACTCAGCATCCCATTGGGGAAGGACACGAACACAGCCACAATGCCCCCCATGCCCAGGAGGGTGCCAATGCTTGTGGGGCTCAGGTCTGCAATATCCTGCGCATACAACGGTAGTAACGTCGCGAAGACGCCCTGTCCCATCATGCTGACGGCAAAGGTTGCCAGTACCAGGAATAGAAAGGTCTTTGTCTTGAACGGGGCAAGCTTACTGGATATGGAGCTCGACTTCTTCTCCTCAACTTCCCGCTTCTTGGGTACGGCCTTTGGCTTGCTCTCCCCAATCAGGAAGAGGGCTACTGCAAGGGTCACCAACTTGGTGACGCCGTTGAACAGGAAAATCGCCCGGAAATCAAAGGTGAGCAACAGCAGCCCGCCCATCAGGGGACCCGCTACCTGCCCCAGCCGTTGAGACATCCCTCGCAGTGCGACGACGCGGCCACGGACCTCCTGGTCAGTGACATCGGCGATGAGGATGTTGGCGCTGGTCATCCACATGGCGATGCCGATACCGCCGATAAACTCCAGCACGAAGAACTCGATGTAACTATCGATGAACATTTCGATGAACGCTGTGACCGCCCGAAGGCTTGCGCCGGTAATCATGAGTGGTTTGCGACCCCATCTATCGCTCATGAAGCCAGTGATGGGAGATGCTACAAGGATGGCAACAGCGTTGAAGGCCAGGATGAGGGTCACCAGAAAGATGTTCTGTTCAAGGGAGTATGCAAAAAGCGGCCGACCCAGGTTCTGAGCGCCGCCGCCTGCACCCCAAAAGAAGAACGCAACAAAGATAGGCAGCGTGCGTTTGGTGAGGATTCCAGGTTTGGTGGGCTGTTCTGGCTCTGCGGTACTCAAAGTAGGGCGAGTATACGCCGTTATCGCGGTCTGTTTCTACCTTGCCGCACCTATACCCGCTTAATCACATCTAAATATTCTGAAGAACAGATGAATCAGGCTGATGAGGAACGACTTATGCCTGTGGAGTGCTTCCTCCCGATTCACTTGAACCTGGATGAAACGCCATGATACGTCACGCCACATCGGGTCACAGCACACGCTATACTTCCCCCACTATGACAACTTCACCCATAACCGCCGATTTCATCTATGACCTGCCCACGGTTTCGGACCCGGCTGTGAGTCCCGATGGCTCCAACCTGGTCTACGTCCGTAGCACTACTTCACGCGTGGACTACAAGAAGACCTCAGTCCTTGAGATGATTCCCTTTTGGGGTGGTGAAGTACAGCAATTCACGGCTGGCCCCGACGATGGTCACCCCATCTGGTCGCCTGACGGAACTACGCTGGGGTTTCTGCGGCCAGGGGAACCCGATAAGCCAAAGCAGCTCTGGTTGATGCCCAGAAGTGGCGGTGAGGCCAAATGTGTTACCAAGGCCCTAAAGGGCGTGCTGGACTTCGCCTGGTCTCCCGGTAGCGATGTGGTGTGGTTCATCAGCGAGGTGGAGGCCCCAAAGCGTGGCGGTAAGAAACTCGCAGATGACGTGCCGCAGGTCAAAGAAGTCCACCAGATCTACTACCGGGGGGACACCCTGGGCTGGCGGGGGGACGGCTATCGCCAGCTCTTTCGACTGGATATCGCCACTGGTACCGCTACACAGATGACTCGCGGCGACTTCGACCACGACACGCCCACGCCATCGCCCGACGGGTCCACGGTAGCCTTTCAGTCCACTCGCTCGCGGGCGCGCCATCTTAAAACGCCCTGGGGCGGCGAACTCTGCATCATGGCTAGCGACGGCGGACGGGTTACACGCCTCACTCCTGGAAGCTGGCAGATTGCCGGCATTGTCTGGGCTCCCGACGGTCAAAACATTGCCTATGTGGCAGCAGAGGAGTCGGAGCGCTGGCAGTACTATATCGATACGGTGGACGTGGAGACGAAGACGGTTAAACGTCTCACCGACGATGCCATCACACCCCATGCGGGGTTTCACCCCACCGGCCCGCCGCCTCCCCTCTCCTGGGCCAACGATAGGATTCTCTTCCTGGCAGACAGCAAGGGCTCCAGCGGGCTCTACAGCGTCACTCCTGCAGGAATGCTGGACCAGCTGAGGGTGGATTCCGAGGCCATTGGGGCCATCAGCTACTCGTCATCAGCCAGCCGAGTGGCCATAGTTTCCTCTACTGATTCCTGCCCTGGAGAGATAATCGCGCTGGATCCCTGCAATGGCCAGAACCAGCGCGTAACTCAGATTACCGACGACTACATGGCCGAGCATGCGGTCGGCACCACCCAGAAGACCGTGGTCCACCGGGACGACTTA
>CAUZTE010000129.1:0-5095 GCA_963582565.1 Dehalococcoidia bacterium
CACACGCCCACTCCCACTCTTTCTTCTTCTTCTTCTCCTCCTCCTCCTCCTCCTCCTCCTCCTCCTCCTCCTCCTCCTCCTCAAAACTGCGAAATAAGCCGTATTCTGGCACCCCACGTTTTCCAGGCCTCGGATGGAACCTTTACTGACAGGGTTCGCCTGGATTGGTCGGCACCACTTGCGATAGAACGAGTTGACCCTTCGCTATCTAGTCCAGGGACGTCGGGCGTTCTGGCGGTTGGTGACAATGGCGACCTTCATATCCTCTATAAATCAACCGCTCTTTCCGATGGAGACAATACTTATCTCTACGCCAGTAAAAGCTCGGGAGATGAATGCTGGCAATCTGAATCCGTTGAGCTGACGGGAACGCCAACACATATTGGCTCAATGGTGGTCGACCAGAACGACTACCTCCATATTGCATATCGAGGGATAGATTCATACGTCATCTACCACGCATGGAAGGGTCCCAACTCTTCATGGCAGGCGGAGGTGATCGACAACGAGCCAGGTTCGGGAGCAGCCCCTGATATCACCGTGGATTCAAGCGGTGGGGTCCACATTGTTTACGTGCTAGGCAGGGGCTTCCGATACGCCGTCGCGCCGTCGACCTCGTGGAGCATCGATACTTTGGTGATACCAGGTAGTTCCTGGTCCTATGCAACAGAAGTCGCTATTGAAGTATCCGACCAGGGCACAGTCCATATCGCGTATCCGTACTTGAACTCGGCTTCACAGCAGAACGGAATGGGACACGCCTACAAAACAGCGACAGGATCGTGGAGTTTCGAAGTTGTAGACCAGGGCGATTTTTCTGGTGTAGACATCGGTGTTAATACTTTGTGTGCCACACCTTTCTTCGGCGATGACTGCCCGGCCGTCTCGTATGTTGACAGCGTAGCCGGGCATATCAAGTTCGGTGAAAGAAGCCAGTATGGCCAGTGGACAGTCGAGAATGTGCCCGGAGCCGGGAACCCGTTAGGAAAGACCCGGCTGTCTATTGATGTAAACGAATTGCAAAAAAGTTATTTGAATTCAGTCCATATCGCCGTACACGCTAAATTTCAAGCGGTGATACCGGCGATAATGAGGTATTCCCGTCCACTGGCATCTGGTGAATGGTCTATTCCGCAGATTGTTGAAGTAGATACTGGCAGTGATGTCTACCTGGCGACCAGTGGTGCAGGGATTCATATGGTTTACAGCCGTGCCGGCCGTGAATGGCCGGGTGGCATTAATCTTGCGACGTATCAAGCTCCTTCTTTAGGCGGGGGGTTGCAGGGGTTGCACCTGTCGTACGCTTTCGTCGCACCCGATGTCGAATTCAATGTCTATCGCCAATTGGGCACAGCGGCAAGATCCATCATCGGCACAGTCGAGGACAATTCGTACGACAACACGGATGTCATACAGGAAGTTGTGTACACATACAGCCTGGAGGCTACCCAGAACTCGATAATCGGTGATTGGACGTACAACGATGAGGGACATGCCGCATCATGGGTGGTTGAGACGATTGATGACAGCGGAAACGATGTGGGGAAATCGGTAAGTATTGCTTATGCGGAGGGTGACTTACTTCACATCGCCTACCTGGATACAACAGACGATGATTTGCTCTACGTCCCGTACAATTCCTCAAGTTTAGTTGCTGGAATCCCTGAGATCGTTGATGGAGCGCGGGTCCAGAATGCCACTGACATCATTGTCGACTACGGTGGCAATAAACACATCTCTTATTTCCTTGGTTATCCTGACAATGACCTTGGCTACGCCTGGTCTGGATCGAACAGTAGTTGGCAACTATCCAGACCTGATGTTCTACGATCCATCCAGCCAGCCACCGTCGGCAGACACTCCAGCATCACGTTTGGCTACGGCTCGTTCACAGAGGCTGAGTTCTCCTTCTCTATGCCTACTGCGCCCAATTTAGGTGGCACGTACTCGTCCGTGGCCATTGGCACGGACGGTCTGGGTCTGATCAGTTATTGGGATCATTCTAATGATGCACTGAAGGTAGCTCATTGTGAAAACGCGGACTGCGCATGGAAAACCATCACATCGCTTTATTCGGGTGAGGGTGCGCATACCTCCGTGGCCATCGGTTCCGACGGTCTGGGCCTGATCAGTTTTTACGACTCTGACGATAAGGATCTGAAGGTGGCCCACTGCTCGGACGTGGCCTGTACATCTGCAACCATCACAACCCTTGATACGGTCGACCATGTGGGCAAGCACACGTCCGTGGCCATCGGTTCGGACGGCCTGGGCCTGATCAGTTATTACGACCAAACATATGGTGATCTGAAGGTAGCCCACTGCTCGGACGTTGCCTGTACATCGGCCACCATCACAACCCTTGATACGGCCGACGATGTGGGCAAGCACACGTCCGTGGCCATCGGTTCGGACGGCCTGGGCCTGATCAGTTATTACGATGAAACATATGGTGATCTGAGGGTAGCCCACTGTGAAAACACGAACTGCACGACTGTAACCACTATAGCACCGGGTACTTACGTGTTATTTGATAAGGGCATGTTCACGTCCGTGACGATCGACTCGGACGGCATGGGCCTGATCAGTTATTGGAACAATACCAACGGGGGCCTGCTGACAGTCCGGCTCAGTGTGCCGCGACCGATCGGTATTGCCTACTATGACACAACAAATGACTCGTTGAAATTTGCGAACGGCAGCAGCACCTGGAATGCTGCCATAACTGACTGGTCCGCACAGACGGTTTACCAAGACTCAAGCTCAACTAATGGTCAATATACAGACGTGGTTTATGACGCGTCCGCTTCGACGTTCCACATCTCCTACTTCAGTCCGACCGGGCTTGGCACGCTGAATCACGTCACAGGCACGTGGGACAACATATCTCAGGAGTATCAGTGGTCCTCTCCCGTAGAGATAGCTGGCGGCAGTTCAACGCTCCGGTATTCAGCCTTGGTGCTGGACTCTGATGGAAGACCTCATGTTGTGTTCAGGCAAGGGGGTGCTATAAAGCATGCTTGGGCCTCATGGAGTGCTGCTACAAATTCCTGGTCGTGGACCCCGATGACCGTAGAAGTAATTCAGTCCGGGGTAGGCAGTGCCGGCGGTGTTGACCTGATCACGGGTGCTGCAAACAGCCTGAACATCTCTTTCTACCACGACAGCAACCCGGGAGCATTGAAATACGCATCGGCCGCGTATAATTCGGCAAACGACTCCTGGGCCTGGCAGGTTGAAAGTATCGACGGCTCAAGTTCCCTGGATGTTGGTGAATATTCCGCTATCACAATTGATGAATCAGGGGTGGTGTTCATTGCATATTATGACGCCACAAACGGGAACCTGAAAATCGCTCACAATTAGCCCGCCGCGAGTTTGGTGGGCCCTGTGGGGATCGAACCTGACCTGACCCCGATAGTGTTACCACTTATTATTTCAAATTTGCGGCCAGTTGAATCCTGGGCATGATTACCCATGTTCGTGTCGGTTCCGATCTTACAACCGATTAACAAACTGAGGCTCAAAAGTACCACTAATAAATGAGTGTGGCTTGGGGCGGTGGCGTCGGTGCTGGTGAGAGAGCAAGCCGATATCGGTGCTTGCCCCAGCGTCTGTCGTCGTCATGGACCACCCTCTCTGGTGATGTTGCCTTTGTTACGGGCAGTGTTACGCGCATCTTAGGCATGATTCGTTCTGTGATCAAGCGGGTGTGGGAAGCCAAATGGGTTATCCAGCCGCGTTGTCTTGAGGTTGGTGATCGCCTTCTCCCACCGGGAGCAGATAGGTGAGGTCAACAAGTTCCTGTACCCAGTGCTGCAATACGTGTAACGTTTTGTAATACCTGACAGCAATTGCTCACCATATGTATAAGGGAATCCTAATGACGTCACCCACTGCAACCAGCATTCTTTCGGATGAATTACTGGAGCGATTCCTCAAGCGATCAGCTGACTATGATCGCGACAACGCGTTTTTTCAGGAAGACTTTGATGAGCTGAAAGAGCTTGGGTACCTGAAGCTTGCCGTTCCTACGGAGTTGGGTGGCGGCGGCCTGAACCTGACGGAGATGAGCAAAGAGACTCGTCGGCTGGGCAAGTACGCTGGTGCTACTGCGCTGGCGTTGAACATGCACGTCTACTGGACCGGAATCGCCGCTGATCTGTGGCGATCTGGCGACAAGTCGCTGGAGTGGATTCTTACGAAGGCAGTGGAAGGCGAAGTATTTGCTGCTGGACACGCAGAGAGTGGCAACGACTTGCCGCTCCTGCTCTCCACTTCCAGTGCAGAGCGTGTGGACGGTGGATACAAGATCACGGCCAAGAAGTCATTTGGAAGCCTTTCACCTGTGTGGACCTGGATGGGTCTCCATGCCATGGACACCAGCGATCCAGAGGCTCCAAAGGTTGTGCATGTATTTGTGCCTCGCGATGCCGAGGGCCTGAAAGTGGTCGAGAACTGGGATGTTCTTGGCATGCGGGCAACGCAGAGTCACGATACGCACCTTGACGGCGTGTTCGTACCCGACGAAAACATCGCTCGAGTGGTTCCAGCTGGCGCTGCGGGAATTGATCAGTTCGTCATAGCAGTGTTTGCATGGGCGCTGATTGGCTTTGGCAACATTTACTACGGCATGGCAGAGCGCGCGATTGAAATGACGGTAGCGTCGTTGCAAAAGCGGACGTCGATTGCACTCACACGCAGCTATGCATACCACCCGGACTACCAGCGCTCGCTCGCTGAGATGGTGATTGAGTTTGAAGGCATCGGTCCGCACATCGAGAAGATTGCGGATGACTGGTCAAGCGGTGTGGATTACGGCGCTGAGTGGGGCTTGAAGATCGTAGCCGCCAAGTTCAGGGCCGTTGAGGGTGCCTGGAAGATCATAGACACCGCGCTGGATCTGGCAGGTGGATTCGGCATTTTCAAAGCCTCTGGCATGGAGCAGCTCTGGCGTGATGGCAGGCTTGGCCGCATTCACCCCGCCAGCGGCGCAGTGACACGTGAGTTCGTTGCGAAGACGGCTCTGGGCATCAACCCCGACGAACAGCCTCGCTGGGGCTAACCCAACTATCGACTAACGCCTGGCTCCGGG
>CAUZTE010000130.1:0-5028 GCA_963582565.1 Dehalococcoidia bacterium
CCCATCGCGACGATGCCCACCTGATGCGTGGGGTTGGCCAGCTTATCGAAACCGGGATGCACCAGGCTGTTGCCGGTGTCAGAGCCGAGCACTGCTATCGAACGCTCATGGTAGAAGGGCAGGCAGTTGGCGTGGGTGCCCGTTCCGCCCTCTGTACTGATGTTCCATGCACCAAGCTCGGCACGACGTCGCAGCTGGCCAGTACGGATAAGGAGCACATCGCCGGGTTCAACGTGGACGCCCTGAGCCGCTTCGGCAGCCTCCAGGTCCTCTCGCAGCACTCCATCGCCGGGCTCCAGCCAATCCACGCCACGCAATCGAGGTATGTCCAGCAGTACGCCACGTGCCAAGACGCCGCCCTGGATGACCTCTATCGACTCCTTAGTTGCGCCGTAGCGGGTGGAGACCAGGCTTGATGGCCTATCGTTGTACATCCTTCCGTTGAAGAAGAAGTGGGAAAGACTATCTATGTGGGTGACGGTGTGCCCGTGGAACTGCACGCCAAAGAAGTCGGTGGCAGTCTGCGATGCGCGCGGCGGCCCCACCTTCTCGTCGTGAGCGTAGCCCTCGCCGGACTCAACCATGTAGTGCAACGGCTGCGCTGTTACGTCGGGCCCGGATCCGTTGCTGAGCGTTCGAGAGCAGGTGACCGTGACACCTTCCGATGCCAGGCCCGCTGCATGTAAGCGCGTCTCCGGCGTGATGTGGTTCATGGTGCCAAGTTCGTCCTCGGCACCCCATCGACCCCAGTTGCTCAGCGAGTTGAAATATTCTAGGACTTCTTCTTGCGTGGGTAGATTCGCCATAGTGCCTCCTGCAGGATTGATCCTGCATATTTATATGGGCCTGGCCTGCGGTATTAGACCGGGGGCACGTCCCCCGGAACCCCCTTGGATCCTTCGACAAACTCAGGGCGAACGAGGGGGAGGGGATTTAAAGAATGGGGCCACATCCCCCAAACCCCTTGCCAGAAGGGGACTCCCCTATTCAGGGAACGGGATCAGGATACGCTTGGGGCTGTGCTCACAGCAAGAAGGAGGGTGCTACCCATCCCCATTAGGAATGAACAGCACCCTCCTTGCTAGTCGGTTTTGTAGCCGGGGTTATGTCTTTACGCCGACCTTTACACCGGCCTCAATGTATGCTTCGCCGATGTTGGTGCACACCTCAACGTTTCCGTCGAAACGCACCTGATACTCGACGAGGCGTCCGTCGGCCCAGACTTCTATAATCTCTGCCTTGCCCTTTGGGCCTTCGATTACTGCGACTTGTTCATCAGCCATCGTTTGTTCTCCTGTAATGGAGCGTCTGAGAAAACCCGTTCTCCGTCTCAGGCCGCTCCCCTATGTGCCTCCCCTGGGTCCAGTAAATCGTTTAGACAGCCACTGAACCCGCTATGTTCTTCTTCAGGGCCATAGCCTTGGCTTCAGCAACAACCTCATCAATAGTGCCCTCTGTCTTGACGGCCCTTCCACTGTGGTAGGCATACGCTTCAGGCCGCCATGGCTCTTCGGGTTCGTTGCCTTCGGCCATGTTCCTTACGACCTTCAGCAGGCGTCTTCGCACCGCGATGATCATGAAGTCGGAGCTTGTCAGGTGCTCCTGGGTACGGTCGGCCAGAGAGCCCCACTGATCCTCCATCATTGAGATGTCCTGCAGCGGGAAGCAGCTCAGGCCTGAATAGTTGAAGTACTTCTGCATATTACGGTCGATCTGATAGTGGTTATGGATGTTTTTCACCGGCTGGAAGGTGCCTGGGATCATCTCCGGGAAATACCAGCCATCGGTCTTATAGGTCTCAATCTCGCTCTTGGGGATGGGCTCGTAGCTCCAACGCATCCGGTAGAACATCAAGCTGTGGTTGTCGATGGGCACCCGTATGTTCGTCGAGTAGGTGTTCGGCCCGGCCGTTGTCCCGGCCACGGGGAAGATCGGCAGCATCCAGGGAGAGACGCTGGCGAACTTGGTGCCGTCTGCCCGCTCGCCCGCCCGGACAAAGAGGAGGCCTGAATCAGAATCTTCTACCCTGCCCCAATTCTCTTTATCAGTCTCAGTCTGTCGTCGGGGTCCAATGGCCTTCGGAAAGGGCTCGTTCTCTGGAGTCGGCCGGTTGCGATTTTGGGACTGGATATTGACGTTGAACTGCGGGACCTGAGGTCCGCCGTCCAGTACGGTGTGCAGGAAAGGACCATGACCGGGATCGTAGTCGCCCTCCATTGCCTGTAGATAGTTACACTCCATGACGAACTTGTTCACATAGCGGTGATCCTCTGGCATGTTGCACCACTCGAACTCTGGGAAGGGCGGCTTGCTTTCTGCTGGTCCCATGTAAGTCCAGATGAGGCTGCCAGCCTCCACGCACGGATAGGATTTGATGTGTATCTTTTCCTTGAAAGCGTCACCCTCAGGCGCGTTAGGAATGTCAGTGCAGTTGCCGTCGACATCGAACTTCCAACCGTGGTAGATGCAGCGGATACCGCACTCCTCATTCCGGCCAAAGAACAGGCTAGCACCACGATGAGGGCAGTATTTGTCCATCAGCCCCGGTTTGCCATCGGTGTCGCGGAAAGCGACCAGTGACTCGCCTAGCAGCGTGAGTTCCAGCGGTGCGCAATCAGGACCCGAAAGCTCCTCTGCCAGCAACGCCGGAATCCAGAAGCGACGGAATACTTCACCCATTGGCGAACCCTTCTCGACATTCGTCAGTAACTCATTATCTTCCTTCGTTAACATACCTTTTACCTCCCCTTAAGCTGTTAATTTAGGGACCCAGAATTACAGATATGTTATACAGCGATTCAGTTTGTGTCAAACCTATAATTCGCCATGCAAAAGAGGGCGCCATCACCCCGCCTGGGATGGATAACGCCCTCTTTACTAATCGAGCTTGGTGTTAGACCGGCTACACCGCGAGTACTTCCTCCAACTCCTGAAGCACCTGGCGTGGAACGCTGTCCTCCTGCTCCAGTAACGCTAGGAAAACATGCTCGACGTCCCATTGGGCGTGGCGATAGCGCCGCACCAACTCCTGGGAAAACCGAAGCGCTTCCTTTGCTGATTCTGTGAATTTATCTGATTTCATTGTCATGATTCTCTCCTCCAGGGCTCGCCCTGGACCCATATGGCCTTCGGCCTTTTCTATGTGTATGGGTCAGTTTTGTGTCATCCAGGTTCTTTAGTAGGCTGACTAATGGATACCTGTGATGACAGGTCTGACTAGCCGTCTTCTGTGATTCGCTCAAGCTCTCCACGGAGTATTTCCACCGTGCCCTCTAACTGTTGGATGCGTTCCGTCAGTTTCAGGATCACATCCACTCCTGCCGCGTTCACGCCCATGTCGTACACCAGCGTCTTAATACGATGCAATCGCTCAATGTCCCGCTGCGAATAGAGTCGAATGTTGCCACCCGAACGCGACGGTTCTACCAGTTCGATGCGCTCGTAGTAACGCAAGGTTTGCGCATTCACGCCCACCATGCGGGAAACCACGCTGATCACGAAACATGGCTCGTCCCATTCCGGTTGACTTCTACTTGTCATCCTGGCCTCCTGTGTCTTTACGCAGACCCTTTAGTTGCTCAAAGAGCCCCCGTTCCTCGTCCGAGAGGGCCGTCGGCAACTCGGACTTGATGGTTACGTACAAGGTGCCACGGTCTGTTGTCGCGCCCAGCTTGGGCATGCCCTGGCCACCGAGTCGAAACACGCGGCCGTTCTGCGATTCCGGCGGCAGCGTCAACGCTACCTGGCCCGTCATTGTGGGCACCACGACCTCTGTCCCCAAGACCATGTCATACAGCGGCACTGATACTTCCGTATACAGGTCCGCAGCCTTCCGCTGGAACTTGGGATGGGTCTGCACCTGCACCACAAGGACTACCTGCTGCCCGCCGGGGGTCACACGAACCCGCGATCCGTTATCAACGCCTGCGGGAATGGCGACCTCGCCTCGAACGGGCTGGTAGGAGAATCCCTGGCTGAGACACTCAGGACACGCTGCGCCCTCTGCGATGCCGGTGCCGCCACAACGCGCACATGCGGTCTGGCCTGTCACCTGTAGTGCGCGGGTGGTTCCTTTAAAGGCTTCGTCCAGGGTGATTTCTATCTGTTGTTCCAATGGTGCAGGGCGTTGCTGTCGCGGCCGTTCACTGCCTCGACGGCCTCCGCCGCCGAACAGGTTGCCGAACATACTCCCGATGTCAGCGCCTCCGAACATGCTGCCAAAGGCGTCTCCGCCCGCAGGCCCTCTACGCCTTGACGTTGCCGCGCCGGGGCCGTGCTGCTGAACCTTCTGCCAGTTCTCACCATAGCGGTCATACAACTTGCGAGACTCCGCGTTGGACAGCACCTCGTTCGCCTCGTTGACCTCCTTGAAGCGATCCGCGCTATCGTCCTCCCCGGAGTTCACATCCGGGTGGTATTTACGCGCAAGTCTCCTGTACGCCATGCGAATCTGCTTCTCGTCGGCGTCACGGGGAATACCCAACAATTCATAGTAGTTCTTGGCCATGTATACCTCTCTAAGCTGGAGCATAGGACTTTATACGATACGTGTCAAGTTATTTAAATTTAATTTTAATAAATCTATTGACAATGCATAATACCGTGGGTAGAGTGGTTATGAACAAGCAACGCCGCCAGGCTTTTGCATTTGGCAGCACAACAACAGGAGGACAGCATGTTTTTGCAACCTTGGAGCCCATTCAGAGAACTACGCCACTTCAACAGGGCGGCCAATCGACAGTGGAGGGGCTATCCTCGATACGCCGTTGAATCGCCGAACCCTGAGCACTGGTCCCTTGCGGTTGATGTTGTAGAAGGTGAGGACACGCTCCTCGTGACCACATCGATACCCGGCATCAAGCCGGAGGACATCGAGGTTACCATCGAGGGCGATATTCTCACGATCAAAGGCGAGACGGACACGACCGACACTGAGGTCACGGATGAGAGCTACCGACTGCGTGAACGACGCACGGGCCACTTTCTTCGCACGATCCGGCTTCCAGACACCCTGGACACGGACAGCGC
>CAUZTE010000131.1:0-5021 GCA_963582565.1 Dehalococcoidia bacterium
CGCCCACGTCCTTGGGATAGATGATCTGGGTCACCCTCCGTGACTCCACAATGAACTCCGCGAGGGTAGGTCGCAGCGCGAGGTATTTATGTCCCCCTACCTGGATTCGAGAGCCCACTTCCTGTCCGATGATCTTTGTATGGAACACGGAGCCAAAATGGGTGTGGAACTTCCCCACCGGCTCCAGCTTTTGGAGGTAGCGGCGGTGTTTGCGGTCCATGAGGAGCACAAAGTCACCTACCCGGAAGAAGGTATCCGAGCTGTAGATGGTGCCTTCCATGTCATGGGCCACACTCTGGGAAATAGGGGTGTCCGCCACGTCGGCTCCTTTTGCAGTGTTAGGGGGCTATAACGCCACGAGGCCGTGCCCAACGTTATCACATTGCGGCACGACCTCGCGTTGTATCAGATCATTTTGAGAGCATTGAGGCTTAGGAGATTTTAGCCAGCTCCGCCAGCAACTCTGCATGCTCCGGCAAGTTCCCGGGCTCATAGACCTTGGTCCACTGGATGACGCCCTCTCGATCGACGATAAAGACGCTGCGGCCATCATTGCCACGTTCATCATTGAAGATGCCATAGGCCTGGCCTACTGCTCCATGGGGCCAGAAGTCAGCCAGCAAGGGGAATGTCAGGTTGCCAAGGCCACCTGAGAACTGGTTAAGAGACGGTCGGCTATCCACAGAAATTCCTAGGATCTCCGCATCCTGCTCTTCGTACTTTTTTCCCTCCGCACGGAAGGAAGTGAGTTCAGTCGATCACCCTCCGGTAAACGCCGCCGGGAAGAAGGCCAAGACGACCTTTTTCCCTTTCAGACTGCTCAGTGTCAAAGGGTCTCCCTTGGTTGATGGCAAGGTGAAATCCGGTGCCGGTTGTCCTGCTGCTATGGCCATTGAGTCCTCCCTAGTTGTATCTGGTGTGAAATCGCCCGAAGGCGAAACGTATGTTAGTTGCTCTCCCCGGGTGTGTCCAGAAGGTTCAGCTGCAGAGTCGCCAGGTCAGCCCTTCTGCCATTCCTGTGCCCCTTCTTCCACTTCGATGTCTGCTCAAGCATCTCTTTGGCGTGGCTCCGCGTTATGGTACTGGTAGACCCAAGCATGTTGCTGATCTCCTCCACCATGCCCTCGGGTGAGAGCGTTTGTGTGGAAGTGACGGTTCTTCCCTGTACCACAGACTTCTCGATGTGTACGTGGTGGTCCGCAAACGCAGCTATCTGCGGCAGGTGGGTGACGCATACGACCTGATGGTTGGCCGACAACCGCCACGTCTTGTCGCCGACAACCGTGCCGATTCGCCCACCGATTCCCGCATCCACCTCGTCGAAAACCAGCGTGGGTGTCTGATCAGCAGCAGTAAGCACGCCCTTAATGGCCAGCATCAACCGCGATGCTTCACCACCGGAGGCTGTGGCCGCCAGTGAACGCAGCGGTTCGCCAGGCCCGGGTGATAGGAGAAATTCCACGTAGTCGATGCCTGTTGCGTCGAAGGAGTATCTGGCTTCTGAGCCGTCGTCACCGGTTACCAGCAACCCATCCTCCGACGCCTCCTGAGTCACACCCACCCTAAACGCAGTGGCTTCCATAGCCAGTTCGGCCAGCTCGGCCTCGACTGCCACTGCCAGGCGGGTTGCAGCCTCGCTTCGGGCTGCTGAAAGCTCCTTGGACAGCGCTCCCACTTCCTTCAGCAATGAAAGTATCTCGGCTTCTAGGGCTTCAGAACGCTCATCGCTGTTGGTGATGCCTTCAAGCTGGGCTACTGCGTCTTCAGCAAAGGCCAGCACATCGTCGATGCTGTCACCGTACTTGCGCTTCAGTTGACGGATGACCTCTAGCCGCTCCTCAATCTCCTGCAATCGCTCAGGGCTGTGCTCCACGCCGTCCCTGTAGGACTGCAAGGCATGGGCAAGCTCCTGGGCCTGGATAACCAGGCTCTCAGCGGCGTCTCTCATGTCTGTGAGCGAGGGGTCAAGGCCTGCCAGGTTGGCCGTGTCCTGGGCTACCTGACCCAACTGGTCGATGGCGCTGACGCCAGACCCATCGGCGTCGTACAACGCACGATACGCATCGTCCGATTGTTGTTGCAGGCGTTCAGCGTTGCCGGACAGGTGTTGCTCAGCCTCAAGGGCATCGTCTTCACCCGGCTCAAGCTTCACACCGGTGATTTCCTGGTACTGGTATTGCAGCAGGTCGACTCGCCGTGCCAGCTCCTGGGCATCGCCCTGCAACGTTGCTAACTCGTTTCGAGCGGCGTTGATGCGGCGTACGCCATCCGCGATCTTGCCTCGCAAATCACCCAGACTCGCATACCTATCCAGGATTTCAAGGTGCTCTTTAACATTCAGTAAGGAGAGGTGCTGACTCTGTCCGTGGATGTCCACCAGGTACTCGCCAATGCCAGAAAGCACCTTCAGCGGCACGATGTTCCCGTTGACCCGGCAGATGTTGCGACCCTGCTGGTTGATCTCACGCACAACTACGATTTCGCCGTTTTCGATGGTGAGGCCAGCCTCTTCCAGGATGGGCGCAACGGTCTTGGTGGCAGCCTTGCTCAACGAGAATAGTCCTTCCACCCTGGCTTGCTTGGTCTCTGCCCTGATGGACTCATCCTCGGCGCGCTCACCAAGCAGCAGACCGATGGCATCGACGATAATGGACTTGCCTGCCCCGGTCTCACCCGTCAACACGTTCAACCCCGGCTCTAGAGAGAGTTCCAGGTGGTCTATGAGCGCATAATTAGTGATTGTTAGTAGTTGGAGCATGGCCTCACCGGTGCAAGGTTCCGTGTATGCCCAACATGGAGCGATAGAGCATCCATGTCAAGCCTTTAAGCAAGTAAAAAGAGGGCTCTCCGCAGCGACGAAGAGCCCTCTTTCATGGGTAGCTACGAAACCTTCTTGTTATCGCAGTCGTTCACCAGGCCGTGCTGTCTCACCGGCGTCGGTCGCCACCAACCACGGATCATCGTTGGGGCCGATGATGATCTCCTCTGATCGTATCTTGTAGTACGGAATGCTGCCATCTGCCCCTGGAGGTTCGATTCCCTCTTGGAGGTCTCGCGCCGATTTGCCCAACATCTGTCGAAGCCGGATGATTGCAGCATCTCCGCCGTACAGGTGCTCCTTGGTGCGGTCCATGACCACTCCCATGGTCTCCGTCACGCAGTAGTCCTGCTCAGCACCGGGATAGATTCCCGGAGGGTTCACTTCTTTCTGAGCTTTCCTGTCCTGCATGTAGTCATTATCAATGCGCATCAGACGCCTGCTTTGGTCTGCCGGATCCATAATCATTGAGCGGGCTTTGTACGCCTGTCGCTCTGCTGCGGAGAAGGGGCGATCACGACTGACCTGCCAACCTATCCGCTCACAGTTCTCATCGTCGATGGGTGGGTGAGTGAAGATACTCCCCACACCCCTCATACCGGCAATCCACGTCATTACGGGTATGGCCAGGTTATTGATGCGGACGTGCTGGTTCCCGTTGGGCGTTGGACGGACTGCAATCAGTCGATACCCGTAGTCCGTGTCCTGGACATCCACACGAGCATACTTGTACTTCGCCCGGAGATGGATGGCCATTGGCAGTGAGGGATATCCGGGCTTGTCCGTGCCGTCGTCCACTGGTATCTCATCGGCATAGCTCATGTGGAGTGTGCCGATGTGGGTGGAGTCAAGGTTGCCCTCAATGCTCTGGAGGTAGTTGCAGTAGATGGGCGTGCGCATCGCCATCACGTTTTCGTCAGGCAACGTGTTCATGATGTAGTTGGGCGGTGGTGGCTGATGCTCCTTGGGCCCCATGTAAGTCCACAGCACCCGGGCGGACTCAATGACTGGGTAAGACGTAACGTGAACTTTGTCTATGAATTTACTACCCGGGAGGTCCGACGGCATATCCACACAGTTACCTTCAGTGTCCCACTTCCAGCCGTGGTAGATGCACATCAGGCCGCGTTCCTGGTTGATGCCAAAGTACAATGATGCGCCGCGATGGGGACATCGCTCATCGATGAGACCTAGCTTACCGTCCGTGTCACGGAACGCTATTAGGTCCTCGCCAAGGAACCGTACGCGCTTAGCAGGGCCGTCGTTTTCCGGCAGCTCCTCTGATAGCAGGAACGGTTGCCAGTAACGACGAAAGAGGTCCCCCATGGGTGTGCCCGGGCCAGTCTGAGTTAGAAACTTGGTTTCTTCTGGTGTCAGCATTACGCCCTCCCCTGTTATGTAGTTGTATAAGTCCCCGGTAAATAAGTAGCTTCTTGCTAGACCTTGCCGACCCCCTCGTCGCTGTACACGGCCAGGAAATCATCGAAGTCGCCTTCGGGAACGGTCATAGCGATCTGGCGGATGTGATAGAGATTGCCATCGTAGGGAGCGACAGGCTCAATACCCTCTTGCAGGTCCCGGGCCATCTTCAGCAATCTACGTCGCGCCGCAATGATGGCTGCGTCCGATGTGCCAAGGTGCTCTCCGGTCCTGTCAGAGATGGAACCCATGCTCTCCGTCATAGCCCTGTCCTGGTTTCGCGTGCCTGCGATCCCGGTGAATATCTCGTTGCGCTGCATCTCTCGATCGATGTTGTAGTCGTTCTCGGAAGTGCGCTCCATGTTTGGGATATTGATCAAGGCGCCGTCGGAAAGCTTGAACGTCGATGGGAACAGTTCAAACTTCGCCAGCCCTTCCTCTCGCTGCTTTTCGGTCAGCGGTGCCTCCGGGTTGTAGAAGAACTCCCAACCCGCTAGGTGCTCATCGTCGATGGGGAAGTACATGTGGCCGAGCTTCGGCCAACTGTCGCCACCTGGAATCAGGGCGTAGGTGGGCAGAAGCCACTGCGTCACCCTCCAGTAGAACTCGCCATCCTTGGCGTTCCGACGAGACCCATACACAAACCCGTAGTCAGTGTCCCGCACGGTAAGTACCGGCGCGCCATCCTTGCTTCCGGCGAAGGTGAAGCCCTTCTCCCGCTGGGACGGGTCAATTCGACTGTGCAGGTAGGAGCCGTGGGCGGTATCAATCTCGCCTTCCACTA
>CAUZTE010000132.1:0-5006 GCA_963582565.1 Dehalococcoidia bacterium
GGTTCTTTCGGCGCTACTGGGATCCAGATGCTGGCAACCAATACACGGTGGACTACGAAGGCGTCACCCAGGTTATCGAGACCGGTGGCCCCAAGGTGGATGCCTTCAGCCCCTTTGATGTGTACCCAGACGTGCAAGCCACCTCCATGGATGACGCCCGGTGGGTGATTCTGGCGCACATGCTATCGGCCCAAGACCTAGAGGACCGCTGGCCCAAGGCCGGCAAGAAGATAATCCAACAGTCGGGCGGAACAGGGGCACCCGTAAATGCAGACGACGACAGCGCACTGCGCCGAGATGTCAGCGGGTATGTAGACGACCCGAGAGATGACCGGGGCCTGTACCGCGTGCTCGAATACGAAGAGAAGCCAACGGTAGACTACCCCGATGGGCGCCGCGTTATCACATGCCAGAACCAGCTGCTCGAAGAGGGCGATTTACCTGGTCGCCGGTTCTCATTGTCGATGGTCAGATATTCAACGATGGGAGGGAGGTTCTGGGGCAAAGGTGTAGTCACACCCCTCGTCCCCCTTCAGCGTGAACTAAACCGCACGGTTAGCCAGATGGTTGAACTGCGGAACCTCCACGCAAACCCTGTTTGGGTGGGTCCAACCGGATCTGTTCCGAACAACGCTGTAACAAACCGCCCTGACAGCTTCATTACCTACAACCCGAACCTCGGGCCTCCCCCCCAGCGTATTGACCCGGTGCCTATTCCGAACTCCCTAGAGGCGATGTCGCAGTCCATCAAGCAATCGTTCTTTGACATCTCAGGCGTCCATGAAATCAGCCAGGGACGGCAACCCTCTGGTGTTGTGTCTGGACGTGCGATGGGAATGCTTGCAGACCAAGACGCAACGAAGCTCGGCCCTGCCGTAAGAAGCCTAGAGCTTGCGATGGAGGACCTGGCCCGTGGCCTTTTAGAGGACTGGCGAGAATACCAGTTTGTTCCGGTGACGGTTACGGTGGTGGGTCCAAGTCGGATCCCAGAGGTATTCCGCTTCTCCTCAGACCAGATTGATTCCACCGACGTGGAGATTATCGCTGGCTCCATGCTCTACAAGCACCCGAGCTACGTCAGGGAGCTAGCCCTCCAATATTTCCAGATGGGCGCACTGGGAAGCCCCCAAGATCCAGCCACCCAGATGAGGTTCCGCCAGATTCTCGGGTCAAGAGGGCTCGAAGAGTTCTACGACGACGACAGCCCAGACAGAAACTACGCACGCCAAGAAAACGATATGCTCACTTCACCAGCGGTTGCGCCGGAGGTCAGGCCAGCGTGGTTTGAGGACCACGTTGTGCATGTCGATGAGCACAGAAAATTCATGCTCTCGACCGAGTTCAGGGAACTGTCGAAAGAGATCCAGGAAGGATTCAGCGAGCACCTGGCCCTTCACTACCACGAGCTCACCAAGCAGGGAGCAGGCCAAGCCACCTACGCCGAGGTGTTGGGGCTTGAGTCCGAGGCAGGACAAGGGGGAGGACCACCACAGGGAGGACCACCCCAAGGAGGGCCGCCCCAGGGGATGCCCCCGCAGATGGAGCAAATGGCCCCTCCCCAGGGCGGTATGAGCGGGGGAACCCCTGAAATTAACCAGGCGTTTAACGTCGGAGGTCCCGGTGTGAACGCCGCAGAAGAAGCCGGAGGCTTTCAATAATGTCTGACGAAACCCAAGACCATCAAGAGCAACCCGAAGAAACCCAACCCGAAACGGTGTCAGCGCAAGAGCATGAGAAAGCCCAAACGCAGATCCAAGAACTCCAGGCACAGTCTCAGGAATACCAGACCTGGTTTCAGGCCCACATGCCTGACCAAGAGACCTTCGAGTCTTTCCAAAAGTTCCATGCTGGCGGTGGCAAGGCCCAGCCCGAGGCCGCGCCCCAGGAGGCCGAGGACTACGACATCTTTGATGATGTAAAGCAAAAGAGCCAGACGATTGCCGAGCTCGAGCAACGCATGAATCAGATGGAAAATCGAAGTGCCACCAACGAAGAACAAAAGTACATCAACCTCGTGAAACAAGAAGCCAGCGAACTGCAAGACAAATACCCCTACCTTGCAGACCAAACAGCAACCAACATGCTCTTTTCTCTCTATGCATCCCACGATGGGCGCAAGAGTATGGAAGCGTGTGCAAAAGAGATTGGGAGTTTCATAAACTCCCAGGGTGGTGGTGGCCGACGAGCCCCTCGGCCCATCAGAGGACAGGCAATGGGGGCGTCAGCAGTGCCGCCCCGAGAACCTGAAGATTTGTATAAGGGGATTGACCCCTTTTCAGCCGTCAAAAATTTCACTTCAAAACAATACGGAGTAAAGGGGTAATAAGAAATGGCAGTTACAGACACCCAAGTCGACACGTCCAACTACGCGGAAGCTATGAAGATTCGCTATGGTCGTGCCATTGTTGAGACGATTAACCGAAAGGTTATCCTCTACGATATGTTGGAAAAAACCAAAGAGCACTGGACTGGTAAACAGCACCAAGTTCCCGTGTATCTTCGCTCGGCTAATGCCGTTGGTGCGCGAAACGAAGGCGGAACCCTGCCTGACGCCGCAGCCGACGTTTACCAAGAGTCGATTATCACGAACAAAAACAACTACGTGGTTGTGAAAACAACCAACATCGCTGAAGCGTTGACAAGCCAAGGTGGTGCGTGGGCTGCGGTAAAATCCGCAACCATCAAGCACGCCGCTATGGACTTGGCCTCCTCGATGAACCGCCAGTTGAACACGGGCGGTTTCGGCATTCTGTGCGAGGCTCAGAGTATGGTTGGGCTGGTCGTCACAATCCACACCTACGGTGATGGCACGTTGACCAACAAAACTCTCAAGGCTCCCGACACGACCCGTTTCCTCAAGGTGGGGCTTCGCGTTACGTGGGGCCGCTATGATGGCGTTGCAGACTTTGCTGCTGCGACCCCAACTGGCACAGGCCATGGGTATGTTAGCGCCGTCAACTCCTTGACATCGTTCACAGTCGTGAAGGACGTCTCCACGGGGGGAGCCGATCCGATTGCGACCGACGTTTTTGTCATTGGTAACGGTCTGGGGCAGACCCTCCAATCTTTTAACAAAGAGATGATGGGGATTGATGGAGTCGTTGGAAGCGGCGAAACGGGTTTTCAATCCATCGACGCCACAACGTACCCAGAGTGGGACTCAATCGTACTCTCCAATCCGGCTGGCGCTGGAACAGAGCGGCAATTGACTGAAGATGTGCTACAGCAAGCCATCGACCGGGTGAATGATGAATCGGCTGATGAGGCTGATATGTTGTTCTGCCACACGACAACCCGACGAGCGTATTTGAACCTGCTGAAAAGCAAGGGTTTGGAACGATTCGCTCCGACAGTCATGCGTGGTGGTCACAAGGCTTTGACCTACAACGGCGGTACGGGAGACACGCAAATCTTTGCTGATAAAGATGCGGTTCACCGAACCATGTTTGTTTTGTCTCGCGCTGACCTTCGCATGTTCGAGGTTTCCCCGTTCAAGTGGGACTCCACTGGTGGTGATACCTGGAAGTGGGTTGCCAACGAGGACGCTGCAACGGCATTTGGTCGCACGTATTCCAACCTGGGCGTATTGGCTCGAAACGCACAAGCGCGTATCGACGACATCGCTGTTACCGGCATCGCCGTATAGTCTAGGAGACTGTCATGTCATTGGATTTTGTACAGGTCAAACGAACACTGGAAAGCCTGAACGCCCCCTTGGGGGCGGGCAAGGTGTTCTACGTTTGCCCAGAATCAAATAGTTGGTTCTCCGATTTGGTCGGCATCCAAAAGGTGTCCGGTCAGGTAGTGGGGACCATTCAACAGGGCGTCGATAGCTGCTTGAGTGGAAGGGGGGATACTGTTGTGGTGCTCCCCGGCACTTACACGTTCTCAGACGCTGCTCTCGCGGTAAACAAAAACAGTGTTACGATAATGGGCCTACCGGGGCAGTTGGAACTAACCTACCTCATCACCGGCCAGCAGGACGAAGCGGCGGGCGCAGTGACGGGGTTCAACACCATCAACGTAACCGGCACATATGTGACCATCTCGGGGCTCAATGTGGCCAATGGGTGGCATAACGGAGGCACGCCGACCCGAGATGTAATTGCTGCGAGTGGGTCCGGGTTTACCCTCAAGGATAGCCTCATCTCGTATGATACCCAAGAGGGCTCTGCGTTAAATGGGGTCAATTTAGCAGCCAATTTCGGCAAGGTCCTAAATTGCCGTTTCGACAACTGCATTATGGGCGGCTCTGCCGTTTACTTAGATGTGACCACTGCGGACATCCGTAATCCCGTTATCGAGGGGTGTCATTTCACTGGTGTCAACAACAACGACGCAAACAACAACCTTGCATTTGCCGCAGCGGCATCGAGTGCCAATTCCATTTGGGGCCTGTTGATCAAGGGCAACGTCTTTGATCCATCGGGCACTGGTGGTGCTACTGGCACCGCTGGCGAGTGGTATGACCTGAACAACGGTGGTGGTGGTGATTACGAGGGGATGATTTGCGACAATCTCTTCGGCGTTGCTAGCATTGCTGCCGCCAATGAGCTTGGCGACTTGTCCGCAGTGATTCATTTCATTGGGAACAAGGGTCTAAACGGCCTGAGTACAGCGGTTCCATCGTAGTGCTTAGCCCGCGTCAATATGAGCGGTCCAAGCGTTTGCAAGTTGATGACAATTGGACGCGCACGATTCGTGAGTTGTACCCACCGGCTGAAAGGGCCAGTGTAGTAGTGGCCTTTGACCCGGTTTACCGGGGCGGTCGGTGGGTACTCGCTTACGATACGAGCGATGTCACAGAGGTCGCAGGAGCGTTTGTCCAGGTTCGGTATCTGAAGGCGTTTTACGTCTGGCAGGGACCAGGGCAGACGTTCCTTCACCCATCCGCTGTCATTGCAGACTGGCTCCGAGACCATGACACCCATTCCGAGCACTATACTGGGGAGTGGGAAGACCGGATGTTCGGAGACGTCGACAGGGCAAAAGAACAAGCCGAGAAA
>CAUZTE010000133.1:0-4998 GCA_963582565.1 Dehalococcoidia bacterium
CGATGATGTCGCATTCAAAGCTGTTGCCCGTAGGCGGTATTCCCATGAACTCCCGGGTGCCGTTATGCGTGCCCGTGGCCCTCATGCGGTTAACCACTGTATCGCCCTCAGCGATCTGATCGATGATCGTGAAGGTAGCATCAGGGAAGGCCTCTTTGAAGCGCGTGATGACACCCTTCTGCACATCGGGTGTGATGGGTGCGCCATATATTTGCCGCCCGCCCATTCTGACGTAGCCGGGGTCCAGCAGCTCGTCTATCAAGTCCAGGTTGTTCTCGTTCCAGACCTCCAGGAAATACCGACGAGCTACTGTTTTGTTCTCTTCGATGGTCATGCCAACTCCTTGTATGAGGGTTATACGTTGCGACCAAGGCTAATGATGATGACGCCAACAACTACCAGAAGTGCGCCTATCAGAAGGCGTGGCGTCAGCCGCTCCATGTCCCGGATGAATATCTGCCCGAACAGGATAGCCGTCAATGGGTTCACGGCAATCATCGGCGCAACGACGACCACAGGTGCTTTCGACATGGCAAGGAACATCAAGGCGATGCCGCCACCCGCTGCCAGTCCTGATAACCCAGCCCACACGAATGAGCGGCGAGAAGATTTGCGGTCGCCGGCCATGTTCTTCGCCGAGAGGGCTCCCAACACCAGCATGCCGAAAATCATGCCTATGCTTGAGCCCACCAGCGGCGGCACGTCCTCCACCACCTGCTTGGCCAGCACAAGGCTCGCGCCGTAGGAGATCGATGCCCCTATCGCCAGCATGTACCCGATGACGTGCGTGCGGTTCAGTCCGTCCCTCATCGACGTTCCGTCACAATCAGCAACACACCAGCCATCACAACCATCGTACCGAGGATGATGTAGGCGTTCACGCTCTCGTCTAGGAAAATAACCGCCAGCGTAAGGGCAAAGACGGGCGATGAGGCAACTATGGGAATAGCTTTGTTCAGGCCGATACGGCTGATGCTTGAGTAGTTCAGGAAACGCCCGGTGAGGAAGTTGGCCATGCCGTAGAAGAAGATGGTCAGCATAACGCCAGAAGTGATGCCGGTCACATCGTCCCAGTGCAATATCAATGCCAGAGGGAACAGGACAAGCAGCCCAACAAAGAGGGAAAACACTGAGACCGTGGTTGGGCGCATTCCCTGTAAGGCCAAACGGACCCAGACGTTGCCGATACCCCAGATGAGCGCTGCCGCCAGGGCAAGAAGGATTCCCGTCATCCGGTAGCGCCGGTCAGTCGTGTCCCCATTATGGACTGGAACAACCGCAGGCCATCTTCGCCGCCAAGGAGGGGTGTGCAGGCCCGTTCAGGGTGAGGCATCATTCCCACAACGTTGCCCCTCTTGTTAATGATCCCAGCAATGTTGTTGAAGGAGCCGTTGGGGTTGGACTCTTGGGTGGGTACGCCGTCAGCATCGCAGTAGCGGAACACCACCTGGTTGTTCATCTCCAGGTCAACAAGATCCCCCGGTGTGGCGTAGTAACGGCCCTCACCGTGGGATACCGGGATGTACAGGGGTTTGTCCTGCTCACAGGCAGTAGTGAAGGCCGTGTCCGAATTCTCCACCTTCAAGTGGTTCCACCGACATCTAAATTCCAAATGATCGTTGCGGAGGAGCGCACCGGGAAGCAACCCCGACTCGCACAGGATTTGGAAGCCGTTACAACTCCCAAACACCAGGCCGCCGGCTTCGGCATACGTCACCACCGACTCCATGACTGGCGATAGACTTGCGATGGCTCCCGTTCGCAGGTAGTCGCCGTAGGCAAACCCGCCCGGAAGGATGATGCAATCGAATCGACTAAGGTCGCGGTCTTTGTGCCAGACATACTCCACGTCCTGCTCCAGCACCTCGCCAAGCGCAATGCCGAAGTCGCGGTCGCTCCATGTGCCCGGGAATACCACTACGCCGAATCGCATTTCTGCTACATACACCTTTCGCTGATAGTACCTGGAGTATTATCCATCAACTGTCCCTCCGACGTAAGTGGAAACGTCGGAGTCTGATCCCTTTATTTTAGATCGGATGGGATGAACGGCCTTTAGTCTCGTTATTCACCCAGTTCTCAGAAATAAAAAACCCCAACCATTCTATCGGCTGGGGTTATCCTTATCTGGTTTTCACCGTTGCGGTCACGCTCCAAGAAGCTCAGTCACCGTTGTGTTTATCAGGCCACCGTCCGCCAGCCCTTTGAGCTGCTGCATCAGGGGACCCATGACCTTGCCCTTATCGCCGGGGCCAGTCGCACCGACTTTTTCGATGACGGCCTTAGCCGCGGCTTCAACATCTTCCTTGCTCATCTGGCTTGGAAGGTACTCTTCAATTATGGCCAGTTCCGCAGTTTCCTGGGCTTCAGCTTCCACACGTCCCACTTCGTGGAACGCCTCAATGCTGTCCTTGCGCTGCTTGGCTTGCTGCTGCAGGGCCACCAGCTCTTCCGCATCGTCCAGAGGTTTACCCTTGGACTTCTCGGCATAACCGATAGCATTGATAGCCATTCGAACGGTGTCTCTACGGAGTGTATCTCCGGAGCGCATCGCCGACTTCATGTCCTCTGTCAGCTGCTCCTTAAGGCTCATACGTTCCGCTTCTACGAGTTCTTGCGGCTCTTGCGGCGTTTGGCAGCTTCCTTCTTTTTCCGAGTCACACTCGGGGGCTCGAAGTGGGAACGGCGTCGCGCCTCCGAAAGAATACCGTCCTGCTGCACGCGCTTGTTAAAGCGGCGAAGCATGCTCTCGAAGGTCTCGCCTTCCATCTGGTGTACTTCAGACAATCCATTACCTCACAGGCATAGCTTGGAAATCAACACTAACTATAGGAGTTATCCCTAGGGGGTGTCAAGGTGCGCGTCTTGGCAGTCACAGATACAAAGCCTATAGTATTGAGTGATGGAACACACCACAACCATAGAACCTGCCGTTGGCGACCGCCTTGAGCTGATACTCGAGGGCATGGTCTCATCCGGTGAATGCGCTGCAACCTGGAACGGAGAGGTCGCCACGGTCTTTGGCGGCATTCCCGGCGAGCGTGTTGTAGCCGAATTGGTTCGCAAGCAACGCGACCATATCGCTGCGCGGGTTGTCGAGGTGCTGGATGCATCACCTCACAGAATTACACCGAAGTGCGAGTACTTCTGGCCGTGCACCGGTTGCCAGTGGCAGCACGTCTCGTACGAACATCAACTTGAACTGAAGCGAGAGTGGATTGCGGCCCGGCTGGCTGAGAAACCGGAGTTGGACGGGCTTACCGTGCTCCCGCCTGTCGCAAGCGTAAACACCACCGGCTACCGGAACCACGCCCGGTTCACCATAGGCCCCGGCGGCACGTTGGGCTACGTGAACCACACAACACGCAGGTTCCTTCGAGTGGACCGCTGCGACCTGATGCACCCCGCCATCAACGATGCCCTTGCCAAGCTGCAGGAGCACGTCGCGGAGACGACGCAACTCTCCATCCGCTACGGAGTGAATACCGGAGATTACCTCATACAGCCCAAGCTGGTCGGCTGGAATATAGGACTTGAAAGCGGCCAGAAAACCTATCAAGAATCAATGCTGGGGCGAGAGTTCCGTGTAGCCTCGCCCTCCTTCTTCCAGGTCAACACACCCACGGCTGAAGGCATGGTAAAGCTCGTAGGTGAACAGCTACAGCTCACGCCCGACGATGTGTTGGTTGACGCTTACGCAGGCGTCGGTGTCTTCGCCGTCCTGCTGGCAGACCGATGCAAACAAGTGCTGGCCATCGAAGAGTCGTCTGCAGCGGTCAAGGACGCTCGATTCAATGCGGAGGGCATCCCCAACATCGAGTTCCGTCTTGGCAAGACAGAGGACGTCATGGGCACGTTGGACATTGTGCCTGACGCCGTCATCCTTGACCCCTCCCGAGCAGGGTGCGACAAACGCGCGTTGCATGCCATTATCAAACTTGCCCCCAAACGCATAGCCTATATTTCCTGTGAACCGGAAGCCCTAGCCCGTGACCTGGCCATCCTGGTTGCAGGCCCGTTTCAGGTGGACCTGGTGCAGCCGGTTGATCTCTTTCCCAACACGCACCACACAGAGTGCATCGTGATACTTTCGCTACGGGACAAGACTGCGGCGGCAGAAGATCTGTCCTTCCAGGAGGGGACCGCTGCGGCGGACGATAAGACCCAATCAACTATGAACTTAACTCTTGCCTCTGAGTCGCCACGACGGCGCGAGTTGCTGAAGGAATTGGGTGTCGAGTACAACGTCCAGGTCTCCGGCGTTGATGAGACTCCACCCAGCCCGGACATCACCCCAGAAGCACTGGCGGAAGAGCTTGCATTGAAGAAGGCCCAGGCGGTTGCTGCGGGCCAAACGAGCGGAATTGTCCTAGGCGCCGACACCGTGGTCACGCTGGGCGGTCGCATCTACGGCAAGCCCGCCGATAGCCAGGAAGCAGTATCCATGCTGGGCGAGCTTCGCGATAAAACGCACACGGTGGTCACCGCCGTTGCGATAGTCAACATCGACGCCGGAACCAGCACCGTGACCCACGACGCCACCCAGGTCACGATGCGCGACTACACCGACGATGAGATAGCGGCGTTCGTAGCTACGGGAAACCCGATGGACAAAGCCGGGTCATACGCGTTACAAGACCCTGGTTTTCATCCTGCCGCTTCGGTCTCTGGCTGTTATACAAGCGCCATAGGCCTTCCGTTATGTCGAGTTGCAGAGCTTCTTGTTGCTAACGGCGTCACTGTCGCGCCATCAGCCGACCGAGGAAATACTGATCATTGCCTACACTGCGCCACTATTAGGAACAACGTGGGTGTCCAACAATGAACATCATGGGCGTCGGCCCAATCGAACTGGTCGTTGTGATGGTCATCGCCTACCTGGTGCTTGGCCCTGAACGCATGACCTCAACAGTGCGGTCACTGGCAAAAGTAGTCCGTGACCTGAAGGAGCAGACCGCAGGTTTGCCCAAAACCCTGGACGAACTCCTTGAGCCGCCC
>CAUZTE010000134.1:0-4988 GCA_963582565.1 Dehalococcoidia bacterium
AGCCCCGTGTGATGGTCATACCCAAGGCCAATTCGGCAACGCATGTCGAGGACGATTGCGGAGCATCCGGATGGCGGCTCTCTGACGATGACCTGGCAATCCTTGACGCAGCTTACCCACGGTAACGCCGGTGAAAACGCTCATTCATGGCGGAGACGCCTACACCCCTGACGGCCTTATCCATGACGCCGCTGTGCTTGTCGATGGTGAGAGCATCGTCGCCGTCGGCCCTCAGACCCAAGTCCGCTCAACCGGTGCATTCGATGTGGAGCTTGACGCCCACGGCGGCGTGATCGCTGCCGGGTTTATCGATTTGCAAATCAATGGCGCAGGTGGACGGTTCCTGACAGATGACCCCACGGTTGAAGCTGTTCAAGAAATGGCACGCACCGTTGCACGATACGGCTGCACATCGTTCCTGCCCACGGTCATCACTAGCAACTTCCAGACGATGCTGGCCGCCGTTCGGGCCGTCCATGAGGCAAACGAGCAGACGACAGACGGCGCACGTGTGTTGGGCGTCCACCTGGAAGGCCCCTTCATCAACCCTGAAGCATCGGGTGTCCATGACAGCGCCTTCATCCGCCCACCATCGCAGGACGACCTAGATACCCTCTGGGAGGCCAGCGGTGGCGGCATCAAGCTCATGACCCTCGCCCCGGAGATGCCAGGCGCTGGTGAGTTGATACGTGCCGCCGGACGTTACGGCATCGCTGTAGCTGTGGGGCATACCCGCGCCGATTACTCGCAGATGATGGAGGCCGTGGCCGCAGGAGCCGGTCTGGCGACACACCTGTTCAATGCAATGGGTGGCCTGACCGCGCGAGACCCCGGTGCAACCGGAGCGGTGTTGGCGTCCACCGATTTCATGGCCAGCCTGATTGCAGACGGGTACCACGTCCACCCCGCCATGATGGAGCTAGCCCTTCGCACTAAAGGCCCAGAAGGGTTGGTGCTGGTCACCGATGCAATGCCGCCTATGGGCACCGATCTCACGGAGTTCTCGCTGTACGGTGAGACCGTCACGGTCCGCGATGGCGCATGTTTCATGGCCGATGGTACCTTGGCCGGCAGCGTGCTGACCATGGACAGGGCTGTCCGCAACATGAGTGATTTGGTAGATGCGCCTGTTGAGGATGCTTTACGCATGGCTTCTTCCAACCCTGCGTCAGTCATTGGAGAGGGAGACGTGCGAGGCACGATTGAGGTTGGAAAGGCTGCTGACATCGTTGTGATGGACAGCGAGTTGAACGTCACCGCGACCATCGTTGGCGGCAGAACCGTATACCAAACCGGTGCAGCATGAAGACAGGTATCAGCTACTTCGGCAACCGCATCCCGGAGCACTTTGCTGAAGTAGACTTGCCGGACATCGTCGCCCACGGGTGTACGTACATCGTCCACACCTTCAGCGAGAACGACCTCCAACACTACAGAGGCAGCTTGAAGACAATGGTAGCCGCGACCCACGCCGCCGGACTTGAGGCCTACATCGACCCCTGGGGCATCGGAGGTGTCTTTGGTGGTGAGGCGTACAGCGATTTCGTTCCGCGCGACCCGGTCACGTGGCAGGTGAAGCCCGATGGGACGCCCGTCCCCATGGCCTGCCTCAACGCTCCCAAGTTCAGGGAGTTCATGCGTGGCTGGGTTGACGCCGCAGTGGATATCGGTGCTGACGTCATCTTTTGGGACGAGCCACATCTGTTTGCTGGCTCTGGGGTCGGAGACAACGACTGGACATGCTTCTGCGGTGTATGCCGGGAGCTGTTTCGTTCAAAGTTCCGTACTGAAATGCCAACTACGCTGACTCCAGAGGTCGCCGAGTTCCGTGAGGACACAGTTGTTGGTTTTCTTACCGAGATGTGCGCTTACGTGAAGGCCAAGGGAGTCCGCAACGCCGTCTGCCTCATGCCATTCGATGACGAAGAGCATGGCGTCACACATTGGGAGAAGATAGCCGCCATCCCTGGCCTGGACATCCTGGGAGTCACGCCTTTCTGGCAGTTCTTCAAGCAGGAGCGCGATACTTTTGTGGCTCGCTTCGCAGAGAAGGTGGTGACACTTTCAAACACCCACGGGCTTGAATCCCAACTGTGGCTGCAAGCCTTCCTGGTGCCCAGCGGCACGGAGGCTGAGCTTGCCCGAACGGCAGAAATAGCGGTGGAGTCCGGCGTGCAGAACATCGCTGCTTGGGGCTTCCGTGGTTGCGACTACATGTCGTCGCTGCGCTCTGAGCGACCGGATGAGGTGTGGCGCGTCATAGGCGAGACGTTCAACGGCTTAGCGCAGTAATAGCCGTCCAAGTTCAAACAAAGAAAAACCGCCCCCTCCCAACAAAACGGGAGGGGGCGGTTTTCGTTAATTCAACAGGTGCAGATTAGGCGACGTCGAATCGATCAAGGTTCATCACCTTGTCCCACGCTGCCACGAAGTCGTTCACGAACGTCTGCTTTGCGTCGTCACATGCGTAGACCTCTGCGATGGCTCGAAGTTCGGAGTGCGAACCGAAAAGCAGGTCTACCCTGGTGCCAGCCCACTTAACGGCACCAGCCCCGTTCTCGCGACCTTCGAACACGTCTTCAGAGGAAGATGCTGCCTGCCACTGGGTGCCCATGTCCAGCAAGTTCACAAAGAAGTCATTGGTCAACTTCCCTGGCTGCTTGGTGAACACGCCGTGGGCTGATTGCCCGGTATTCGCGTTCAGTACACGCAAGCCGCCAACCAGAGCCGTCATTTCGGGGGCGGTCAGATTCAGGAAGTTAGCCCGCTCAACCAGCAACACCTCTGCTGATTTGGTTTGTCCGGCTCCAAGATGGTTGCGGAACCCGTCTGAGGTGGGTTCCAGCACATCAAACGACTCCACGTCGGTCCACTCCTGTGTCGCGTCGGTGCGGCCGGGTGTGAAGGGAACCTTCACGTTGCTGCCGGCGTCCTTTGCAGCCTGCTCAATGCCTGCACAGCCAGCGAGGACGATCAAGTCGGCCAGGGAGACCTTCTTTCCACCGGCGTTGAACTCTGTCTGGATCTTTTCCAGTGCCTGGAGTGTCTTGCCCAGGTCTGCCGGGTTGTTCACTGCCCAATCCTTCTGAGGCGCAAGTCGTACTCGTGCCCCGTTCGCCCCACCGCGCTTATCGGTGCTGCGGAACGATGCCGCAGATGCCCAGGCAGTCGAGACGAGTTGGGAAACGGACAATCCTGATGCAAGAACCTTAGCCTTGAGTGTAGCGACATCCTGATCGCCGATCAACGCGTGGTCGACATCCGGAACAGGATCCTGCCATATCAGCGTCTCTGCAGCTACCAAGGAGCCGAGATACCGGCTGCGCGGTCCCATGTCACGGTGGGTCAGCTTGTACCATGCCCTGGCGAACGCATCTGCAAACTCGTCCGGGTTCTCAAGGAACCTCTTCGAGATGGGTGCATATACCGGGCCCATCCGCATGGACATGTCCGTGGTGAGCATCATAGGGGCGTGCGTCTTTGATGCGTCGTGCGCATCCGGCACAGTTGCCACTGCAGCGGGATCTGTGGGAGTCCACTGCTGCTTGCCGGTAGGGCTCTTGGTCAAATCCCAGTCGTACTTGTACAGGGTCTCGAGGTAATTGTTGTCCCACTTCGTTGGAGTGGAGGTCCAGGCTCCTTCCAACCCGCTGGTGGTCGTATCGCCTGCTTTGCCGCTGCCGTGGCTGTTCTTCCAGCCGAAACCCTGCTGCTCGATGGCAGCACCTTCAGGTTCCGCTCCAACGTCGCCTTCGGGGCCAGCGCCGTGCGCTTTGCCAAACGCGTGGCCACCGGCGATCAGGGCAACCGTCTCCTCGTCATTCATCGCCATGCGCTTGAATGTTTCCTGGATATGCTTTGCTGCTTCAGTCGCGCTTGGGTTGCCGCCGGGGCCTTCCGGGTTCACGTAAATCAAGCCCATGTGGTCTGCTCCAACGTGTCCCTGCAGTTCCGCCTTGTCGTTGTGGCGCTCGTCATCGAGCCAGCCGGTCTCAGCACCCCAGTCAGTCTCATCAGCCTCCCAGACGTCCACGCGTCCGCCAGCGAAACCGAAGGTCTTGAATCCCATGGACTCTAGGGCGCAGTTGCCAGCGAAGATCAAGAGGTCAGCCCATGAGAGCTTCTGTCCATATTTTTGTTTGACGGGCCAGAGCAACCGACGAGCCTTGTCGAGGTTACCGTTGTCAGGCCAGCTATTGAGGGGCGCAAAGCGCTGTTGGCCAGAGCCTGCGCCGCCGCGGCCATCCGTGATTCGGTATGTGCCTGCGGCATGCCATGCCATACGGATGAAGAGCGGCCCGTAGTGGCCGTAGTCAGCTGGCCACCAGTCCTGGGAGGTCGTCATTACCTTGTCGATGTCCTTCTTGACTGCACCGAGGTCAAGTGTCTTGAATGCTTCGGCGTAGTTGAAATTCTTGTCCATAGGGTCTGAAAGGGAAGAGTCTTGGCGGAGAGCCTTCAGGCTCAGTTGATCCGGCCACCACTGCTGGTTCGTAGTCATTCGGTTTCTCCTTTTGGCTATTCGCTGAGTATTGCTTAGTTGTGCGGCATATGGGTCGCACGTCGTACAAACAGGATTCCCATTTCGCTGCCAGCCAAAAGTATCGTTGTTCATTCCACTTGTCAACTATTATAGAGTGGCTGTGAATCATCATGAAGCATAAGATAATCGCGCCGAAACACCGAATGGAACTGCGTAAGACATCGAATTAGCCCTTCAGGAAGACCTGATGTAGGGTTTACCCGTTTGACCCCTACGACTTCCGGCACGTAGAATAGATACAGGTTTGTTATGGTGAGCGTGGCCTAGCGGTAAGGCGCCTGTCTGTGGCACAGGAGACCGAGGGTTCGAATCCCTTCGCTCACCCCACTCATCCCACTGGATTTCCCTGATTTAATTCACTATGCGGAATGACATGCAACGATTTGTTGACCTTTGCCCGGAACAAGAAACGCCATTCCTTCTCATGGACCGTGCTGCCCTTCAA
>CAUZTE010000135.1:0-4958 GCA_963582565.1 Dehalococcoidia bacterium
GTGGGCCTCCTCGATCACGATGGACAGGGGCGTGGTGCTCTTCCCTTTCTCAGCCGTCTCCGTCATCTGACGGTCGCGGTATCGAGCGTAGATACGACGCGTCAGCAGGTTGGCCACAAGCATGTAGGCGGGGACGTCATCACCGTAACGCCCGAACTCCAACACCACGTGGTTGCCCTTGTCCAGTTGATCCATCAGCGCCTGCACCGAGTCCTGGGCTGGCTTCTCCACCAGGAAGGGAAGCCGGGCGAAACGGTTGGTCAACCGACTGTGGAAGCTGGCCAGCGCGGAGGTGTTGATGTTGATATCGTTGGCAAGCTCAAAGATTGCGTCACGACCCTCCAACTCAAGGAAGGCTTTGAGCCACTTACCCTTGCCGAAGTGCCGTTCCAGCGAGTATGAAGACTCTGCCGCTACCTCCGAGATATTGAGGGTCTCCCGCAGCACCATGATGTCCTCAGGCTCGATGTCGCCGTAGCCGATTTCCACCATCACGTCAGGCTTCACCGGCCTGCCCATCGACTTCTCGGCATCGAGGGCAAACACCGCTACCTGCGCCGGGAATAGCTGCTTCAACCCTTTCACCTGTCGACCTCGCTCAGCGTCACTTCCCGCCCAGCCATACTCATCATGCATATCGAAGATGAGCAGCGAGGACAACCGACTCTGCAGCACACCGATGAGCAGCAGCCGGGTCAGGAAACTCTTACCGGTTCCGCTCTTGCCGAACACACCGTTGGAGCGCTCAACGAAGGCTTTGAGGTCAAGGCAGACCACGGCCTCCATGTCCAGGGGCGTGCCTACCGCGAAGTGCCTATCGTCCTCAACGCCAAAGACCTGCGCCACGTCAGCATCAGAGGCCTTGGACGCCCGGGCGAAGTGGGCGGGTACTGTTCGAGCAGGAGCAAGCTCAGCGTCGGATCCGGCGATCATCGGGAGCAGCAGTCGAGGTCGGACGGTTATCGTGCCGTACGCCGCTGTGCCTGAAAGAATTTCCGCAACAAAGGGGTCTGAGAGGTTGGCTGGCGTGGTGCGGAGTCGAGGGTCTGTAGCGGCGAGCTTCACCTCATTGACCATGCCGAAGAACCGCTTGGTTTCCCCCTGGATGACTACGTAACTTCCAACGGGTATGTCCTCTACAGATGCGTCATCGTTGAGCTTGACCTCCACGCCCTCTGAGAGGGAGCCACCGACCACCGTCCCCAAAGGCGTGCCGCCCATGAGCTTTCCGGGGTCGCCCTGATTGCCGTTTGTGCTCATGCGATGCCTCGTAGGATGGCGTTCAATCGGGCAATGTCGCCTGCAAGCTCGGCAGCAAGGGCTTTGCCAGCGCGTATTCGGAAGGCGTCCGGGTCTGAGTGGCTTTCGGCAGCCAAGCGCAGGTTCGCGGCGATGACCTCGTCAATGGCGGGTGTGGACGCCGACGTCAGCAGATGCAGGTAATCCAGGCCATCGGTGAATGCAGCGACCTCGCTAGCGTCGCAGCAGTACACAAAGGCGTGGATGCGTGGCGGCGATGAGGGGAGCCGATACTTGGTCGCCTCGCCGACGCCGTGCCCAACGACCAGTGCCTCGATATGCGTGGCCAGCAGCCGGGCGATCTGTGGGTTGTTGTTGTACACAGCTTCTTCCGTGGCCTCTGACGCGCCCCGGGCCATGACGCGCCTACCAAGATCGAGCGCAGCCGTGGTCACGTTGTGAACGACGGCGTACACCGCTGGGTCACCGACACGCACCAGACTGCCCAACGCAGGTGCGCCATACAATTCATAGCACTGCGCCATGAAGCCGGTGGAGGTTGTCTCCACGACTTCTGCTATCCGGTTTGGTTCTTGGTTATTAGTGGTCAATCAGTTCTCTCAATCACTAGTTACACGTAGCGCATGCGCTTGGAGCGTTGCTTCTGCGAAGTGTACACCGGCAGTCGCTGGCCCTCTAGGGCACGCTCGACCATTGCTGCAAAGGCTTCTCGGTCTGCGCCGGTGACCACAGCCTGCTCGTGGGCTTCCTGCAGCACCACCGGATAGCCGCCGCCGCGTCTCGCGTTATCGATAACCAGGGTGTGGGTCAACTCCAACAAATCCGGGCTGTCAGCCACCCAGGCGGGTACTTCCACCCGGCCAATCTCTTCCTCCACGTTGACATAAAAGAAGTGCACACGGTGATCCCCATAGGAGTCACGAACCACAGAAGATCGACTGGCAAACAATGCTGACCGTTCTCCGGGGGCCAGTGTCCGGGAAAAGAGGTCCCGATCCGTGAACTCGTTGACGGCATCGCAATGGCGGTCCCCCGGAATGAACGCGCGGCAATGTCGCTGGCAATCGCCCATCGGATCGTAATCGCAGAGGGCGAGTCGAAGCAGGTTGGACACCTCGGAGCTGTTGGGCAGACTGATGTATGAAGCAGCAGCGACGGTCTTTTGTTGCGCCATCGTCCTCAAGCGACCAAGCGCTGCCAGCATGCCGTTGTCCATCAGTTGTGAGCGAACATACGCCGGGTAGCGGTCTCCGCCAAGCTCCCACAGCACCAGCGTGCCATCGATGAGGGCGAGGGTCGGCAGGTCGCTGGCGGCTTCCTCAACAGCGTCGGCAAGGGCATCGGCCTCCTGCACGGCGCGCACAAGCCCCATCAACGCACCCTCAACCGGCTGGCGTGACGCCGACGATGCCGGGTCTGCGAGATAGAGATCGGTGTCGCTGGTGCGGAGGCTTGGTTTGCTGAACATATGCGCGTCCGGGGCTGCGCCGTAGGTCAATCGGCAGCCACCGATGTTGATGAGCGAGCAGCGTAGGGGAAGGTGCCGGTTCACATCGATGTGAGAGCCATCTACAGCCAGCACAGTGAAGTTATCGGGTAGAGAGCCGGGTGCGTGGGTCACGCTGGGGTCTTCCATCGCCTCAGCAGGGAGAAAGGCCAGGGTCCCTTGCGCAGCATCCACCCGTGCGTTCAGCGTAGCGGCATCGGCACCACGAAGCGTCGCCAGTGCGATGTCCAAGTTCCGCGCCCGCTCGTCGCTCAGGTTGCCGATATGGGCCGTTGCCGCATCAAGCTGCACTGCTGTCTGGTAGAGGTCCAGGGCCATTTTTTGTTCCCTTTACGGCCTTGATTTTCATTGGTTCTTTCAACGCCAAAACATGAAGGCATCATCTACGACTAATACAACCCCTAGACATAAATGCACCCTTCGACGTTGTACGGTTCGCCGGACTTTGCTTCGATGCAATCCGGGTTGCCAATGATCCTGACTGTCACGGCTGCCGCTACAACGCTGTCCAGAGCGTCACCCGGAGCATTGGACAGGATGGTATCACGCAGGGCACGCGAAACGACCCGTACAGAACCGTCATTTTCCAGCGATTTCAGGATGCGCAGTCGAGCATCGTAGTGCGAGGGTGTACGCCCTTTGTACGGTGGTTTGTATAGGCCAGCAACTTTGAGCGCACCGGCGGGGCAGACTTCTAACAGCCACGGAACGTTGCCGGCAACATGGTGAATGGGCGGAACACTCGCCTGGCCAGCCTTCAACAATGGATGGAGCAGGTCACGTATCCCGTAGTAAGTCTGGGATATCACCCGGCGGTTGTACGGCGAAAAGGGCGCCCTGGTCTCAACGTCGCAGAGGCGCTTCCACTCTTTCCCACCTGAAGCAGCGTGGCAATCATGATCAAAGTGGGCGAGGGTTGGGTAACGCGATGGGAATGCAGCAACAAACACAGACCAAGAGTCCTCATCCACCATTGAGGCAGGAAGCCCAAAGGGGAAATCGAAACCAAGGGCGGCATCGTAAAGACTGGCGATGAACTCTACAAGGGCCGGGAACGTCACATCGCGGGCTGGCGAGACTTTAAGGAAGTCAGATGCAGAGCGGCAATCGGTGATGTTGAGGCAGCTATCGGCGACCGTGCCCTCAGCGATCCAGATGTGCTTGCCTGCATCGATAGCACCGCTGAAATCGATGCCGAAGATGTGTGTTGGAGAGGAGTGCAGCCCAGATGCTAGGACTTCACTAGCTTGTTCATACATTCGTATTTCCCAGATTCTTCGCTACGCTCAGAATGACAAATCGCTACGCGTCAGTGCGCGGGGCACGCAGCAGCACACGTTCATCGCCGTTTCTTCGGGTGATCTTCTGCTGATCAAGATACTCCAGCAGAGGCAGCGCGTACTTGCGAGAGGTTCCGAAGGCGTCGCGGACATCAGCGACTGTGATGGCACCGTTAGCCTTGAGATGATCGACGATGCGACCAAGCATCTCGGTATACGCCGATGTTGCGAACACGATGGAGTCGTTTATGCGAACGACGCTGCCACGCTCGGTTAAGACAGCCAACAATGCAGGGTCGAGGGCGTTGTCTGTGGGTGGAGAGTAGGGGTCGCGTTCCAGGGCCGCAACGTACCCTGACGCCGACTTCTCCTGCTCCGGCGAAAGCGTCACTTCATGATCGGGCGAGCGCACGGCTGACCCGGCCTCAACGATCACTCCCTGTTCTGCCAGCAGTGTCAGGACACTCGTGAAGACAGCTTGGGAGAGCTTGAGACGGTTTCGCAGCTCTTCCCTCGCGAGACCAGTACGGAGTGGGTTTGTCTCATGGTACGCCTGAACAGTGGTATCAATCTGGCTCCGTAGCCGCGCCCACCCAACTGTGGTCATGACCATGGTGTTTTTGTCTGTGGCGTCACTGCCCAAAACCACCATGTCACCGGACTCCACGAGGGAGGTAGCCAGTTCAACGGTTTGATCTGCTGCCAGGTTGGCCGTGCGACCAAGGGCTGTGAGTCCGGCTGGCTCAGCCGTCTCAAGGGCCTTTAGCAGCAAATCTTCAGGTGAACCTTCGGCCATGACCTCTAGCTTCTCCAAGACGCCCTGCTGGAATCGACGGTGTCGCGATGGGTCCGGGTCTATGACTTGGCCTCCGCCGAGGGTCCACTGCGATGAACGCAGCACGAAGTAATCG
>CAUZTE010000136.1:0-4926 GCA_963582565.1 Dehalococcoidia bacterium
CTATGGCAGTAGCCCGGCTTTCAAAGCTGTGGGGCATTTCACTGGCCCGTCGCAACCCCCATGCCCTTGTTGGTCAGGGAGTGGTTGGAGATGAGACCGTAGTCCTCGCAAGGCCTCGTACGTACATGAACCAAAGCGGCGGTCCCGTGGCCTATCTGGTTGATCGATTCCGCATCCCCTTGGAAGACCTGCTCATCATCTACGACGATATGGATCTCCCCCTCGGGATGACACGGATCAGACCCGGTGGAAGCAACGGTGGGCACAACGGACTGCGCTCAATCATAGATGTGCTTAAGACTCAGGATGTGCCCAGAATGCGTTTGGGGGTGGGCCGATCCCCTGTTGCCGATGCCATTAGCCACGTTCTAGGCCAGTTCAGCAAGACCGAGACTCCAGGCGTTGAAAGACTCCTGGATAGGGCGGTGGAAGCAGCGGTCTGCTTCGTTGAAGAGGGCGTCAATGGTGCCATGAACAAGTTCAACCAGGTACCAACCGATTCTGAAGACTCCGGCAATTAGAGCGAGCTCTTTGGGGCTCGTGTATCATGAGTGCCACTAAAACCAAGGATATTGAAAGGGGACACTATGTTCTATGAACTTCGGACTTACACTGCCATGCCAGGGAAGCTGCCCAATGTTGTCGCACGATTTCGTGATTTCACATCGGAAGCCTTCACACGACATGGCTATCACATCATCGGCTTCTGGACGAACCACATCGGCGGCTCCAACCAGGAGTTGATCTACATGTTGCAGTGGGAGAGCTACGAAGAGCGAATCAAGTGCTTCGCGTCATTCCGCTCCGACCCTGAGCGCACTAAGTTCTTCGCAGAATCCGAGAAGGATGGCCCCATCGTGGCCAGCGTGAACAACGTCATGCTGGAGGCGACCGACTTCTCACCGTTGAAGTAGCGCAATGATCTACGAGCTACGCACGTATACCGCTACGCCTGGCGAGTTGCCTGCGCTGGTTGACAGGTTTCGTCGGTTCACCGCGGAGGCGCAGCGTCGGCATGGCTTCCGGCAGATAGGGTTCTGGACGGCGCAGGTAGGTGGCGAGAACACGCAGTTGATATACATGCTGCAGTGGGAGAGCTACGAGGAGCGCAACCGTTGTTACGAAGCGATACGCTCTGACCCCGAGCGGGCCAGGGTCTTTGCCGAGAGCGAGGTTGACGGCCCGATTTTAGCGAATGTCCTGAACGTCATGTTGGAGCCAACCGACTTCTCACCGCTCCAATAGTTTTTGTTGAAACAATAAACGCGCCTACCTGATGATAGTCAGGTGGGCGCGTTCTTTTATTACCGTCAGGTAGAGCACCCGTTCATCGAAGGTACCCACAGGAATATGGGTCGAGGGCTTGCCCTCGTGGGTCCAGGGCCTAGCCCTGGGAGAGGGCTTGGAGAGCCATGCGTATCTGTTCTTCTACCGGGAGGCTGGGGTCAGCTCCTGCTGTAGTGACTGCCGTGCGAGCTTCGATGGCTGAGTATCCAAGAGCCAGAAGCGCCTCGGTCACGTCGTCGGCTGTGGAGATTGCTGGTGGCGTACTGCTGCCAACCCAGACCATATCCAACTTGCCCTTCAGCTCAACGATGATGCGCGCTGCCGTTCGCTGCCCAAGACCGTGTACCTGGGCCAGCGCTTTGGTATCTTCAGCCGCCACGGCAGAGACAAGCGCCTCCGGTGTTAGCGTAGACAGGAGGGCGTGGGCGTGCTTGGGGCCGATGCCTGAAACGCCGATCAGCAGATCAAAAAGCGTCAACGCTTCAAGCGTGGTGAAGCCATGGAGAATCAGCGCATCATCTCGTACCATCAGCCGCGTGTGCAGGTGCACGGTCGACCCTGTCGCGCCAAGACCAGGTATAACGGATGTGGGTACCGATACCTGAAGGCTGACACCACCAACCGTGATGGTCACCCAGTCCGGACCTTTAGCCTCAAGGGTTCCTCTGATGCCTGTAATCACGATCGTCCCCTAATGTGCAGATAGCTGTGGTTCTTTGGTCTGAAACAGAAATCGGGAATTTGAACCTCTCCTTTGATAACCGTTAGGCATACAGGTCAAGGACTAGTCCTTGTCAGGGTGTTCATCCGCTCTTGCTGCACATAGCAAAGGGCCACAGCAAGTGCGTCCGATGCGTCTTCCGGTTCAGGAGGCTTTGAGAGGTTGAGAAGCAGCCCTACCATCGTCGCAACCTGATCTTTGCTCCCTTGCCCGTAGCCGGACACAGCACTTTTCACCTGTGCAGGCGCATAACGGAACACGGGGAGATTGTAGTGGGCAGCGACTATGAGTGCGACGGCCTGGGCCTGTCCCACGGCGATGGCTGACCGAACGTTGGCCCTGGGCCCGCCGCGTGCAGCGCCTTGCACCGGGACAAAAGGTTCTTCCACCGCAATGACGTCAGGATGCAACGATTCTACGAGTTGAAGAAGCTCTGCATGGATGTTGTGGAGTCGTTCTCCAATAGAGAGGGATTTCTTTGCGTTCAGGACGCCTGCAGCAAGGTAGCGGCCTTCCCAGTTAACCACTTCAATCAGGCCATAGCCCATGTGCTGGGTTCCGGGGTCAATGCCAAGGACGCGCTGGCTCATCGGTTGGCCTACGCTGCGGACCCGTACTTTTCTAGAACCGCTTCAGGGAAGTCAGCGTTGGTGTGGACCTTTTGAACATCGTCAAGATCTTCCAGCTTGTCCAGGAGCCTGAGCGTCTGCTCTGCGGTCTTCTCAGTCAGTACAGTTTGCGTCGTGGGAACCATCGTCACCTCTGCAGATAGGGCTTTAAGGCCTGCTTCTTCAAGGGCTAGGCGGATGGTCTCAAATGCCTCAGGGGATGTGCGTATCTCCAGAGTCTTTTCATCAGCTATGGTGTCCTCAGCCCCATTCTCAATGGCGAGGAGTTCAGCTTCTTCCATTTGCTGGGGTGTCACTTCCAGGGTAATGATGCCCTTGGACTCAAACATGTATCCAACGGAGCCTACCTGGCCCATCTTCCCGTTGTTCCTATCGAAGGCGTTCCGCACTTCAGACGATGCACGGTTGCGGTTGTCAGTCACCGTCATGACCAGGATGGCCGCACCGCCGGGGCTGAACCCCTCGTACATCAACTCTTCCAAATCGGCCTGGCCTTCACCCTGGCCAGTAGCGCGTTTGATGGCACGTTCAATGTTGTCCAGAGGCATGTTTCCGGAGCGGGCCTGCTGGATGGCTAGGCGCAGGCGAGGATTCATGTCAGGGTCTCCGCCGCCTGATTTGGCCGCGACGACGATCTCTTTGGTCAATCGTGTGAAGAGTTGGCCGCGCTTGGCATCAAGTGCGCCCTTTTTGTTCTTGATCGTAGACCATTTAGAGTGCCCGCTCATGTGTCCTCCTTGCCTGTTCTCTGCCGCCATTCTAGCGACTTGATAAAGCTAGGTCAAAGGCCCCGCAAGGCGGGGCACCCACATGAGGGAACGCGAAGAGACTAGGGTAAAAGTGGAGTGGCAGTGAATAGATGTCTGGCAGGGAGCTGGGACTATGGATCGGCCTTGGCTAGAGGAGGCCGGTTATCGGTTCGATAGTAATGACGCCAGATGCCAGGTCTACCCGGGTGACCACGTCAGGAGTGGCGGGGATGAGGACTTCACCGTCAGAGGTCTGAACGACGTACACATCGTTGCTGCCTGTGGAAATGATGTCGGATACTTTGCCCAGGGACTGTCCGCCAGACGTCCTGACCTCCAGGCCAACGATCTGAAAGTGGTAGAACGTTCCTTCCGGCAGCTCAGGGGATTCGCTGGAGGGTGTTTCTAAAATCGCCCCCTGAAGCTCCGCTGCATCATCGCGGCTGTTGACGCCCTGGAACTTGATGAGCAGTATCTTCCCTTGCATGCGTGAACCCTCGCAGATATATGGACGCTGCCCAATGAAAAAGCGTGCTCCGGTGATAAATCGGTCAGGGATGTCGCTGAGGGATTCAACTTTGACGTGGCCTATTCTGCCCCAGACGCCCATTACACGGGCCACGGCGTTACGGTCAGGAGAAGATGATGGCGAATCGGAAGAAGTCGACATGGTTAAAGCAGCGACCTGAAGAGTGATACCAAGGCAGGGTTAAAGAATCTGAAGTGAAGCACGGACGCCCTGCTTGATGGCAACCACCCTGAGCATGATGCGCATTGCCTCTGCAACGCGGCCCTGCTTCCCAATGATGCGGCCTTTATCGTCAGGGTCTACCACAAGTTGGATGACGTATACGCCATCTTCTTCAACCTGGGTCACCTTGACCGCATCAGGGTTGTGTGCCAATGACTTGGCGATGTATTCGATGAGCTCACGCATGCGTTAAGCCTTTTCCAGAACACCTAAGTTCCGTAGCATTCGTGAAACCGGTTCGGAAGGCTGAGCGCCGTTCTTAATCCACTTGGCGACCTTCTCGGTATTAATCTCAACAGTTGCAGGTTCAGCTCGAGGGTTGTAATGCCCCAGCTGCTCAATATATCCACCGTCTCTAGGTGAGCGGGAATCCATTACCACAATGCGGTAGCTAGGCTGGTGCTTCTTACCCATACGCCAAAGTCTGATGCGCAGCATATAAAACAGGGCTCCTCGTTAGATATAACTTCCAAAGTATTATAGGTACCCTTTATACCTACTGTCAAACAAGGGCATTGCCCTTGACCCATACTACCCAGGTGACTTCTCACTATGTTTGCCAGAGTTTATCTATTGATGGTATTGAAGAACCGTGATGTTCTTTGGAGTCACGGCCAACTCTCTTGGTAACCGCCAGGAACTCAGGTGCAGGATGAATCCTGCTTATTCGTGGCGGAGGGCTTCAATAGGATGGAGCTTGGCAGCCTGCATTGCCGGGTAGATACCGAAGAACAGCCCAATGCCGCCGGAGACCCCCATGGCCAGGATTGCGATGTTTGTGCTGAAGGA
>CAUZTE010000137.1:0-4925 GCA_963582565.1 Dehalococcoidia bacterium
CCCAGCTTCTCGTAGGTGGAAAGAATCTCTGCATCCACATCCTCGAGGCTGGCGGGATTCTTCTTGGGGGCTGCGTAGTACACGCCGTTTGCGAAATCGATGGCCGGGTAGTGCACATTGGCCCACTTGGGTTCCTGGTAATTGTCCACAAGGGTCATGAAGTGCTTGAAGGCACGAAGTCGCCATTCCAGCATGAACTCCGGCTCGTTCTTCTTGGCGGAAATCCAGCGGATGGTATCTTCCGTCAGACCTCGAGGGGCAGTCTCTTCCTCGATGTCCGTAACAAAGCCATATTTGTATTCAGACTGGGCCAGGGAATCCGGTGTCGTCATACGAAAACCCTTCTCGAAAAACGTTAGTAGACCAAGTTGGTCAACAATGTATTCTCAGTGTACGGCTAGCTAGTAGGAGTGTCAATAATTGGGGGGTAGCCATCAAAGGAGTACCATTACGCACCTAACATAGCGATAGAGCATCAAAAGGAATACAATTTGTAAAGACCACTTTGGAGGATAGCGATATGGCGTTTAAGGATATCAACCACATGGCAATGGTGACCGGAGATATGGAGAAGACCACCATCTTCTATCGAGACGTGCTAGGCATGCCCCTGGTGTCCACCATCGGCAACGTGCCTGGCCGCTATCCCTATCGTCACTACTTCTTCGAGTGGCCGGGCATGGTGGAGGAGTTCCACAAGCCCGCAGGGTCGCCTGCTAAAGGCCCCATCCAGTTCGACCACGTTTCCTTCAACGTCGACGACGAGGAGGCGCTGCTAGTGCTGCAGGCGAGGTTGAAAGTGCATGGCATCGAGGTCACGGAGGTCATCGACCACCAGATCATCCGCTCCATCTACTTCACAGACCCCAACGGCATAGCCCTGGAGGCGAGTTTCTGGGTCAAGGACCCCACGGGAATGGATCACGACTACTCGGACCCGTTCTTCTTCGGTGACCCCGACCCTGTGCCATCGGCCAGGCCCAAGACGCCTGCTGCTTAGCTCTGATAGTTGCTAAATATAAGAGAGCCCCTTCACAGGGGCTCTCTTTTTGGTTAGTAGGGCGTGGAGAGAATCGAGAATCATTCTTTGGCACCCGTCAGAGAACGGGGGTGCAGGGCATTGCCCTGCTTAGAGGGCTTTGACTTCAGTGACCAGCGCCGTGACCGACTTCCGCGCATCGCCGAAGAGCATCATGGTGTTGTCCTTGAAGAAGAGATCGTTATCGATTCCGGCGAACCCGGGGCTCATGCCGCGCTTCAGCACAATGACGTGTTGAGCGTGGTCGACGTTCAATATGGGCATGCCGTACACCGGGCTGTCGGGCTCGTCCCTCGCTGCCGGGTTTGTAACGTCATTCGCACCGATGACGATAGCCACGTCGGTGTTCTTGAAGTCGTCGTTAATCTCATCAAGGTCGTACAACTCGTCGTATGGCACGTTGGCCTCGGCAAGCAGCACGTTCATGTGGCCTGGCATTCGACCTGCCACCGGATGGATGGCGTACTTCACTCGAACGCCCTTGACCTCAAGCAGGTCGGCTAACTCTCGAACCTGGTGCTGGGCCTGGGCCACAGCAAGCCCGTAGCCAGGCACGAAGATGACCGAGCGAGCGTAGGCCAGCATGACGGCGACGTCCTCCGCAGATACGCTCTTGGCCGTCCTCGTCTCCACCGCGACTTCACCACCACCGCCGCTTGGCGCTGCGCCAAACGCCCCGAAGACTACGTTGGCCAGGGAGCGGTTCATCGCCTTGGTCATGATCTGGGTGAGTATGAGGCCGGCAGCGCCCACCAATGCGCCCGCGACGATGAGCACAAGGTTGCCCAGCGCGAAGCCCGCCGCTGCTGCCGCCACGCCTGAGTAGGAGTTGAGCAGCGATATGACCACGGGCATGTCCGCGCCACCAATAGGGATGACCAGTTGGATGCCCAGTAGCAGGCTTGTCCCGATGAGCACGTAGAACACCGTCTCGTTGAAATCGACAGCGACCAGGTAGACGACCATGCCCACGATGGCCGCGAACATGGCCCCACTGGCGATGTTCTGGAATGGGAAGGTAATGGGCCTGGTGGGCATGATCTCCTGCAGCTTCCCGAATGCTATGAGGCTGCCGGTCAAGGTGACGAGGCCGATGAGGGTGCCGAGCATGATGGCGATCTCTTCGTGCTTGGCCACACTGGCGCTCTCTTCGGTGATACGTACGAACTCCGATATGGCGATGAGGGCAGATGCTCCTCCGCCAACACCGTTAAAGATGGCCACCATCTGCGGCATGGCCGTCATCTTGATGGTGCGTGCCATGACCGCCCCGATGACTGCGCCAATGGCAACGCCCGCAGCTATCAACCCATAGTTCAGGACTTCCATGTTCACCAGGGTCACCAGCACAGCGATGAACATCGCAGCAGCAGCTAGCAGGTTGCCCTTCCGTGCCGTTGCAGGCGACCCCAGCAGCTTGATGCCCAGGATGAACATCGTGGCAGACGCCAGATAGATGTACTGGATGAAGAGATCGCGGTCTGTGAAGAGTTCCATTATTTCTCTCCACCCTGTCTGCGACGGAACATCTGCAGCATCCTATCGGTCACCATGAACCCACCAACCACGTTGATGGTAGCGAGGATGAGTGCGGCGAAGCCAACGATCACAGCGGTCGTGGTGTCCTTGGGCCCAACAACTATCATCGCGCCAATGATGGTGATGCCGGAAATGGCGTTGGCGCCGGACATCAAAGGCGTGTGGAGGGTCGGCGGCACCTTGGTGATGAGCTCAAACCCCACAAACACTGCCAGCACAAAGATGTATAGCGCAATGATCAGGGGCATTCCCAGAACCTCTGTATCCGCCATCGAAGCTCCTTGAGTTTACTTTGCGGCGAGTAGCGCCAATGTGGGTTCGTGGATAACCTTGCCGTCGTAGGTGATGCAGCACTCTTTCGTGATCGTGTCCTCGAAGTCGAAGTGCAACTCGCCCTCGACGATGAGGTGTTGCAGAAGCGTCAGCATGTTGCGTGAATACAACTGACTTGCGTGGACGGGCACTGTGCTTGGGATGTCCAGCGGGCCGTGGATGGTCACGCCGTGCACCACCACCGTCTCTCCTGGCACCGTCAGCTCGCAGTTGCCGCCAGCCTCTGCTGCCATGTCCACGATGACCGCGCCGGGATGCATGTCCTGCACCATTTCCTTGGTCACCAGGATGGGGGCGTCACGGCCCGGGATGAGCGCCGTTGTGATGATGAAGTCTGATTCTTTGGCGTGGCGATGGATGAGGTCCTGCTCCAGGTGTTGGGCCTCCTGGTTCAGCTGCTTGGCGTAGCCGCCTTCGCCCTCTGCCTCATCGGCGTGGATGGCTTCTTCGATGAACGTTGCGCCAAGGCTCTCCACCTGCTCCTTGACGGCGGGGCGTACGTCAAATGCCTTGACCACAGCACCGAGCCTGCGCGCCGTAGCGATGGCCTGAAGCCCAGCAACGCCTGCTCCAAGGATGAGGCCCTTGGCTGGCGGCGTTGTGCCTGCCGCGGTAACCATCATGGGTAGGTATATACCCAGCGACTCCGCGGCGATGATGGCTGCTTTGTACCCGGCGATGGAGCTCATGGAGCTAAGGGCATCCATTGACTGCGCCCGTGCGATACGGGGAACGGCGTCCATGCTGAAACTGGTGATGCCGTGCTCGGCCAACTCGCTGGCCAAGCCAGGGTTGAAGAGGGGTTGGAGGAACCCGATGAGAACCGCGCCTGATTGCATCATCGCGATCTCTGGTGAGGGTTGGCCGTCGTTGGAGTCCGGGCGTTGCACTTTGACGATGACATCGGCAGTAGAGAAGAGGGATTGAGCGTCCGGGGAAATGGTGGCGCCAGCGGCTTTGTAAGCGTCGTCGAGGAAGAAAGCGCTCTCGCCTGCACCGGCCTGTACCAATACCTCTATACCGGCCGCGGTGAGTTTGGCCACGGATTCAGGGACGAGCGCCACCCGACGCTCGTTTGGCCGGACTTCCTTTGGGACGCCTACAATCATCAACCACCTCGCACGCATTACCGAACGCAAGGCATACCTCGCAAGAACCGGCCCCCGGATAGCCTCAGTCTACCACAGGGCGTCGTCGGAATTAACCCGAATTGAAGGGAAGTACGCTGCGATATTGCGGATTCCGTCTCGCATTTCACAGCAATGATAGTAAAGGCCACATCGTTGACAGCATAGCTGCATCCCCGTACTCTGAGGGAGCTCCAAGGCATCCCATTCCTCTATATCCCGCTGTGCGGGATGGTCACTTGCGCATATACCTGCAGCGGCCACCCTCCCGACCAGTGCCAAGAAAGCGGCTGATGCAGACCACACCGGATAGACAAAAGCGCCCTCGGATCTTCTACGGTTGGTACATTGTAGCCGCCAGCTTCACCAGCAATGTATTCGTCTCCGGTGCTTACTGGCAGGGATTCCAGGTGTTCTTCCTCCCCATCCTTGATACATTTGGCTGGAGCCGCGCGGCTCTTTCCGGAGCCTTTTCTATGCGACAGATGGAAACTGGGATGTTTGCCCCTGTAATCGGACTCATGGTAGATAAATATGGCCCTCGCCGGGTCATCATGGGTTCTGGGTTTGTGCTGGGGCTGGGGATGATTCTTGTTTCGTTTACGTTCTCCCTCTGGAGTTTCTACCTCTTTTTTATGATTGCTTCGTTAGGTGCCAGCGGTACTTCTCACGCTATAGGGTGGGCAGTGGCTATCTCGCGATGGTTCAGGCGTAAGAGAGGCATTGCGTTAGGGATAGGGATGTCAGGGCCCGTGCTGACTGGCCTGGTCCTCATCTTTGTGACGTATTTTGTAAACAACTACGGCTGGCGAGCTACTGTAGCTGGGGCTGGGGTTGTGCTGTGGATGACCGTTATTCCTATGGCCATGTTCATTAGAGAGACTCCT
>CAUZTE010000138.1:0-4921 GCA_963582565.1 Dehalococcoidia bacterium
CCTGTTCCAGGCCCAGAGCGACCTGAACACGGCCATCGTCATCGTCACGCATGACCCACGTATTGCAGAGCGTGCTGATCGACGATTAGTCATGACGGACGGCCGATTCATCGACGAAAGTTGACGCGCGCGTGTTCGCGAAGTAGCCTTGCTTAAATCTCAATCGTAGAGGAGAGCAATGCTAAACGCACAGGACAACGAACTCCTTTCCAAGGTTGGCCCCGGCACACCTATGGGAACCCTCATGCGCGAATATTGGATTCCCTTCGGCATCTCCAGCGAGCTAGCTGAGCCGGACTGCGCTCCAGTTCGTATCATGCTCCTTGGCGAGGAGCTGGTCGCCTTCCGTGATACTGACGGTAAGCTTGGTCTTATTGATAACAACTGCCCACATCGCCGCGCCAGCTTGTTCTTCGGACGTAACGAGGAATGTGGACTGCGATGCGTGTATCACGGCTGGAAGTTTGACGTCAACGGCGACTGCATCGACATGCCGTCGGAGCCAGCAGAGAGCAACTTCAAGGATAAAGTAAAAGTAACTGCATACCCGGTTCAAGAGCGCGGAGGCCTACTTTGGGCATACATGGGCCCGCGTGGTACCGCCCCTGAGCTTCCGCACCTTGAGTCCAACATGGTTGAGAACACCAGCATTCAGATCTATCAACGCGAATGTAACTGGATGCAAGCGCTGGAGGGTGACATTGATACCGTCCACACCCTGTTCCTGCATCTTGGTCTAGCACAATATGAGGACGCTCCTGAGGGAAGCTGGGCCTGGTGGCACCTGCAGAACCGTGCACCGCATTTTGCTGCCGTGGATACAGAGTTTGGGACCCTCTATGGCGCGTTCAGGCCCACAGAGGAGGGCACTAACTACTGGCGCTTTGCCAACTTCCTGATGCCCTTCTACGCCATGACCCCTCCCGGGGTTCTGGGTCTGGGTAGCAAGTTCCGCGCATGGGTGCCCATGGACGATACACATACCCTTGCAATTTCCGTGAATGAAACTGCTCCCGGCGGAAGGAAGCCACCTTCAGAAGGCAACTGGGCCACTGGCCAGACGCAACTGCACCCTCAGGGTACAGGGCTGTTTGATCGATTCCGGTGTGTAGCTGACGAGGAGAACGACTACCTCATCGATCGTGAACTGCAGCGGACTAAGAGTTATGCCGGACTGCAGAGCATCTTCATTGAGGATCAGGCAGTTACTACCAGCATGGGCAGAATTGTCGACCGAACTAAGGAACGTCTGGGCACTAGTGACCAGATGATCATCCGGACTCGACAGCGCCTTATCAAGGCTGCAAGAGCGTTGTTGGAGGGTGAGACCCCGCCCGAGCCGGATCACCCAGAGTGGTATGGCGTACGTTCTGGCGGCATGATGCTGCCCGTGGGCGTTGACTGGGTAGAGGCGTCTAGCGAGCTACGGAAGGGCTTCATCAAGCATCCTGAGCTTGACCTGGCAGTCATCGGCGGCATTCCTGCCGTCTAACGATAGCTAAGCTACGTAAACATGCAAGGGCTGCGGTTCCCACGAGGGGGCCGCAGCCCTTGTTTTTGTTTGGTTACTATAGAGGGTGGAGACGCCAGGCGGATCTTGCATCCCTGACGCCTCCTGAGGAGGGCCTTATATATCCAGGCGGGCCAGGCGGGCTGGTGTCCTGATACTCTAGCCTGTCTGGCCAAAGTTCTATGGCCTGACGTTTATCCAGTGCTGACCCAAGGCTACGCTAACACTGGCGTTGGTGCCACTACCCCAGCTCGCATCAACAACACCGGGCTACCAGCGTGTCGTACAACCCTGTCCGCAACGCTGCCGAGGACGAACCGTCCGGCGCCAGAGCGACCATGCGTTGACATAATGACCAAGCTGTTCGGCGTCTCCTTGGCAATGTCCACTACCTGGATGGCCGGAGGGCCAGTGACCACCATGATCCGAACCTTCTCCACGCCCTCCAGCTTCAACTGGGCTGCGGTCTTATCCAGGCCATCGGTGGACTGCTTCTCCATCTCTACCGTGAAGTCCTCTGTGGGCCACGGTGCGTACTCCGGACCCGCGGCATAGGTGGTTGGAAGGCTGATGGAACGGATGAGCAGCACTTCCAGTTTCAAGGCTTTGGCTATTGCCGTCACCATTGGGAGCACTGCATCTGCAGGCGCTCTACCCCAACTACGAAGACGACGTGCTGCTTTTGGGTATAGATACGGACGCGTTTGAAAAGGCGGACTATCTGGCGCGTTGGGCGGAAAGTCGAGGTTTCTACTGGCCGCTGACCACGCTTGACCGCGATGTGTTGGTGGCTTACAACGTGCGTACGCAATCGACCAAGATTGGCATCGACCGCAACGGGGTCATCGTGCTACGAGAGGGCTACGGCACGAACAGCGCCGGTACGTGGGTTGAGTGGCTGGACATGCTATCTGAGTAAAGCTAGTCAATAGGCCATCGAAACATAGAAGAACGGCTCCTTTATCCAAACAATAAAGGAGCCGTTTATTTGATTCTCCTTTGATACCCGCAGGAATCTAGGTGCAGGATGTATCCTGCCTAGTCGATGACTGAAGCTACCCGATCTTTGATCTTCCGAACCAAGTCTTCGTCCAATCCGCCCTTCTGGATGACGCTGATGTTGTCGGCTATGTGCTCCAGGCTCTGCGTCCCGGCGATGATCGAGTTGATGTACGGATGGCTGGCCGTGAACCGAAGCATCATCTCCATCGGATCGAGTTCAGGGGCGAGAGAGGCCAGATCAGCCGTTTCCCAGCGATCCTTCACCTTGGGGCCGGTCTGCCGCTTGGCTGCGTCTTCCAGGTCAGGGGTACCCAGGGCCACTCCGCCGCGGATGATGGTGCCGATGCCCTTTTCAGACGCCCGTCGAATAACGTCCTCATGCTCCGGTTCCATAGCTGAGTAGGGTATCTGGAAGGTGTCAAAGATGCCCATCTCCATGAACTCCTCAATGTAGGGCAGCACGGTGGAGATGCCGATAAACCGGGCCTTTCCCTGTGCCTGGATCTCTTTCAGCGTGTTGATGGAATCGTGGGTGCGGACATCGTCAGGCGTGGCGTTGTGTAGTTGCAGGATGTCCACGTGGTCTGTTTTCAGTCGCTCCAGGCTCTGGTTGATGCAGTTCATCATGCCCTCATGGGACCAACCGGAGTGGTCGGGATCGTTGCGCCACCAGTGGCCGCACTTGGTTGCCAGCACGTACTCGTCACGGCGGTGCGAGATGAACCGTCCGATGAACTCCTCGGAGCGGTCATAGCACCAGGACGTATCGATGAAGTTGACGCCGGAGTCGAGCACAGCGTTCAGCACCGCGCCGGCATGCTCCTCTGTGGGTAAGCGGCCGCCGTTTGCTATCGTGTCCTTGAGTTCCATGGCGCCGAAGCCCAGGTTGGTTACTTCCAGGCCTGTGCGGCCCAGTACCGATTTCTTTAACATGGTTGTCCTCCCTTTAGTGCGCCTCGTTAGCGTGTGTGGATTGTATTTGGATGGATGCGAGTCAGCAAGATGCTTACGGTACCAACTCCACAGTCCCCTTCGTGCCGTCCACTCGGATTTGCATGCCGTCCTGAACCCTGGAGGTTACTCCCTCTACGTTCAGAACGCAGGGTATTTTGTACTCCCTGGCCACGATGGCCGTGTGGGACAGTGGCCCACCTCCGGTTGTCACGACTGCTGAGATGCGCGAGAAGAGCAGCGACCATGAGGGCGATGTACTGTTGCATATCAGGATGTCGCCTGTTTCCAGCTTTCCAGCTTCACTTAGCGTCTTCACGACTATCGCGCGACCCTCAACAATGCCCGCACTGGCTGACAGTCCCTTCAGGACTTCGCCCTTTGTGAGGACCGCAGGACCATCAGAGGCGATATTTGCAGTGGCCTCGTACTTGCCACCGATGAAGGCCGGTGGGTTCGTTGCCATCTGGACCGCATGCTTCGTGCGCCGTGTTGCAACGAGCTCTTTCCATCGCTTTGGGTCAGGGTCAGCGGCGATCTGATCTATCTCATCGAAGTGAAGGAAGAAGACGTCTTGCTCGCTTTCCAGAACGCCATGGTCAGCTAGTAGTCTTCCGGCGGCTAGGCACGGCGCAAGGAAGCTCCCGGTGATGGTCATCTGCCAATAGGCACGGGATTCCTTAACGGGGACGTACTGCCTTGCGACTTCAAGTAACCTATCGAACTCAGCGAGTTTATCCGGCTGCTTCTCCAATCGCTTTCGGATAACTCGAGTTTTTGAACGTCGGGCACGGGCAGACCTGGCTGTGGCCAACCGAGGGTCTGACTCGTCGCTGGAAATCATCCGCCCTATATCTTCAAGCACGGATTGCGGATTACCCTCCGCGATGGGTGTGGATAGCTCAAACCAGACTTCCGCTCTGGAGCCGTACTCTGCAAGGTACTTGGTCAACCCTTTTGCGAAGGGTGTGCTCTTTGGTAGTGCAGCGAGGGCGGTGTTCACATCGTTGCCGCCATCTGCTTCTATGAACTTCATCACGGCAGAGTCAGTTCGTGCGAGTTGCGCCAGCTTCCACAACTGGAGGTGGGCTGAGGTTGTTGGGTTAGCAAAACCGCCTTCCAGAACCTCTGCCAGGGAACCAGGCTCCTCGTCGAACTCCGTATTGCAAAATGCAATGAGGGGGAGGTGCGTAATCATCATTGGCCCGGCTGACATCATAGTCAGATTGAAGCTGTCGGCTGCTGCCTCAAGCAACTCGCTCAATCGGGCCGCCATCGCAGGGAGTGTCATTGCAGAGAAGTCGCTTTTCTTGAATTCATGGCAGCTGGCAACCATGAGAGGCCTGTATTCCTCTTCCAGAGTCTGTTGAATGCGTGAAGCCTGGCTCACGAATCGATCCCGGATTGCCTGGATGTCCGGGCCTACGGAAACAGGTGGGGTGGGGGGGCGTATCGGGA
>CAUZTE010000139.1:0-4921 GCA_963582565.1 Dehalococcoidia bacterium
GGTTTAGGGTTGATTGTAATGTTTATGGGTGCATGAACCTACCCGGATGCTAGTAATCAACAACTCCCAAACCCCTCAGTGGTCAAAGAATACACTACGGGCTATGCTCTGCGTGAGCCATGTGATGTTCCTGATGTGCGGAAGAGGTGGAAAGCTTGGAATTTTGGGAGCAAAAACCTGCCACGTTAGGTGGCATGATTCTTAATGACGATTCTGAAATTCTGGATAAGGCTGAGAGGGCCGATATCCTTGATCAACTCCCTCGACTGGATGGTGTGAACATTCTGGAGCTTGGGTCGGGGATCGGGAGGTATACCTCCCATTTTGCTGAGAAATCAAATCACGTCACCACTGTAGATTTCATAGACAAATTCGTCGAACAGAACCAGGAAACGAACGCTCGTTTCAACAATATCTCGTTTCTCTGCCGTGACGTTCTGGAGTTGGACTTTGAAGCCGGCTCATTTGATTTCATATTCATGAATTGGCTGATGATGTATTTGGATGACCAGCAAATCGCGCTTCTTCGCGATAGGTTGCGTGGGTGGTTACGTACGAATGGGATGATTTTCTTTCGAGAGAGTTGTTTCGTTGGTGCTAGCGGGCAGGCATACGAGTCGGATGAGATAACGCGATATCGATCAGATGTTCACTACATGCAACTTTTTGAAAATTGGTTTGAGTTGCGTCACCGAGGCAATGTGAAGGTGTACGAACAGCGATACAACAACCCACACCAGTACTACTGGCTCTATCAACGGACATAGGATGAGGTTGTGGTCACGGTAGGTTCTGGTTAAAGAGTTTGATGAGGTTACAGGAAAACAGCTCTAGGCTAGCCGAAACAAAGCCTCAGCTGCCGCCAAGTCCTCTGGCGTGTCAATCTCACACCATGGGCAGTCCCCAGGGAACAGCATGCTCATATGCAGTAACTTCTCAGCCACGAGTTCCGCCAGGACGGCTTCATAGAAGATGTTCGTATTCTTCTCCGCAACATACCGATCCAATCCGGGCAGGAAGTGATCGCGCATTGTGGATTCGCTGAACTTGTACAGATTGACAGTTTTGGCTGCCCCTGCGTAGTTATAACCCTCACCCTGAGCTGACTTCAAAACAAACTCGTTGATGTCTGTACCCTCACCTCGCACGATGGTTCCGTTCATATCGTCGCGGAATTCATCAACCACGGCGATGTCCTGTTCTGCCGCGCCCACCAGCTTTGACATCAATGCTTTGTCGAATAGGAGGTCGCCTTCAATGAGTATCGTCTGGGATTCCAGGTGCTCACGGGCTAGCCAGAGGGAATAGAGGTTGTTTGTGGTGCCGTAATCCGGGTTTTCCACGTAACGCAGATTGAGGCTTTTGAACGAAGAACCGAACGACTCGCTGACCTGGTTCCCACGGTACCCCACCAGTATCGTGCACTCATGGATACCCGCTGCTTCAAGGGCTTCAAGCTCGTATTGAAGAATGGATTTGCCGCCTACCAGTGTCAGACATTTGGGAGCTGTATCCGTCAATGGGCGTAACCGCTCACCGCGCCCGGCGGCCAATATCACTGCGTTCATACGATATTACCTGCCGGATCGGCCAGCAGGTTGTGCCTCCTTGGCAGTGAAGATCGTGCGCAGCGCTGCAACTACTCGTTCGTTTTCCTCTTCTGTGCGTGATGCGATGCGGATAAAGTTGGGCCCCATGCCGCTTCTGTTGCCACGATCACTGATCAGGATGCCATGTTGCTGGAGAAGAATGGTACCAGCCTGGTGTCCGGTCACTCCTGCCCCAAGCTCACACAAGATGTAATTGCCCTGAGTGGGGTATGGCGTCACATCCGGTATGCTCTCCAGGTCTTGGAAAAGCTTCTGTGTGGAGGCGATGACATGCTCACACGACTGCAGGAACTGGGGCTGGAACTTGCTAAGGTTCTCCAGGAACGCCTGGCCTATGGAGTTGATGCTCCATATTGAGACAGCTTGTCGCAGTTTCTGCACATGAGACGGGTTTCCACTGACGATGTAGCCAAGTCGCAGTCCGGGCACGCCATAGTTCTTGGACATGCTTTTCATGATCATCAGGTTTGGGTATTCGTCTATGAGGTCACCGACCGATGGGTTGGGCTGCACTCGCGAAAACTCGATGAATGATTCATCGATAAGAACCAGGTCCAGGTGGGACAGCTTGTTGAGCAGGTCTACCATCTCATCCCGAGTAGTTATCGTTCCTGTGGGGTTGTTGGGATTGACGATCATGACGCTGTTTGCGCCTGAGGCTTGAACATGGGAGACAAACTTCTGTGTATCTAGATGGAAGTCCCCTGTCAGCGTAAAAGGGGAGACCTGTTTGCCAAGGAGTTTGGCGCGATTGGGGTATTCCTCAAAGGTTGGAACGGGCATTGCCACGTTGGTGAATAGCGTGGTGGATACCGCTGCAATCAGCTCACTGGCTCCGTTTCCTACGACAATCTTGGAACCATCAATACCAATCACTTCGCCTAATACGGAAGAAATCTGCTTATTTGTTGAAGGGTACGCTTGTATGAGCGTCCGTAGGTTGGAAACCAGCAGATCAATGAACTCATCAGGCGGGAAATAGGAGTTCGTCATATAGCAGGAATCCTGGAAATCGAAGTTCCAGTAACCTCCATAAAGACTTGTGACGGACTCAAGTGAGTTTGTATCCATAAACATTCCTTTGTCGGCCAATATACAAAGCGGCCTATGAGTTCCCCAAATGTTAAGTCTGGCGCAAGCCACGTAACCCTAAGGGCGAGACTAGAAGCAATCGAACCGTGGCTTGAGATGTTTGAGATGCACCACCATGGATGTTTCCACCCGGCCACCTACATCTGCATTAAATCTGGTTTTCTGTCAGTTGCCTATGTAATTAGGGGTTGCGTGGCTAGCATAGTCATTGTTTTATCTCTACGCAACTCCGTCTCAGCTAGGAGAAAGCCTCAATTTCCCGTTGTCTGGCCTATGAAATCGCATGTGGCATTCAAAACTCCGTCTTGGCGAGTATACTGTGGGCGCTGAATACCCATGACGTATGTGGAGGTGGTAGGAATGGCTGCAAACAAAGTGAGACTTGAGCTTGATAAGAGGGAGCCTTTTGCTGGCGGCGGATCCTTTGGTGACGTAGGTGCCTATGAACGACTGGTGGGCAAGGCATACTTCGCCATCGACCCCAACGAAAAGGACTTGCCATCGATCATCGATCTTGAACTGGCACCCCGTAATGCAGAGGGGCTGGTAGAGTTCTCGGCAACCTTGGATATCATCAAGCCTGTCGATCTGGACAAGGGGAACCGGCGTATCTTCTACGAGTTCTCCAACCGTGGTGCCCGCGGCCTTGCCAGTTTCAACTACGGAACCGGCCTCGACATGACATCGCCTGACTACGCTGGTGACGGTTTCCTCATGCGACAGGGCTATACCCTGGTGTGGTCCGGTTGGCAGGGCGACCTCATCGATCGGGGGACCAACGTCGTTGCCGATCTCCCTTTCGCAATGGAGAACGGTAAACACCTGCGTGGCCGGGTACGGCAGGAATTCAACCCCATGTCTGAGAACATCCTCTCCGTAGGGGTTTGTGCCGGAGCAGAGCGAGGGCCAGACGTGCAGCCTTACCGTGTTCTCAACCGCGAAACAGCAACCCTGACATTGCGACAGAACGAGACCGACGCTCGTGTGGCGGTACCGGACTCTGATTGGGACCTGGCCAAGGCAGAAGTCAAAGATGGAAACGTTGTGCTGACACCATCGGACATAGACCTCTACATCAAGGGAGGATTCAAGCCCGGTTGGATATACGAGTTCATCTATGACACGGAAGGCTCCCGCGTGATGAACCTTGGCTTCCTGGGAATCCGCGACTTGATGTCGCTGCTGCGAAATAGCGACGAAGACGATGCTGGCAACCCGAATCCGCTGGCAGGCCACGTGGACAAGGTCTACGGCACCGGCGGCTCGTTAAGTGGCCGCGTCATTCGTGAGTATGTCTATGAAGGTTGGAACGAAGACTTTGAAGGCCGGAAGGTCTTTGACGCAGTGCACACGCATACGGGAAGCGGCCGACTACTGATGAACCAACGCTTCGCCCAAGTGGGACGGTACCCAAGGCAGCATGAGGAGCATTCATGGCCGTCAGAGTACTACCCGTTCACCTTCAATGCTGTCCCTGACCCCTTCACCGAACGCAACGAGGGGTTGTGGCAGCGACCAGAGACAGACCCGTTGGTCATTCACCTCCACACGGAGGGTGACTACTGGGTTCGGCACGTATCGCCATCGCACACCAACCTGCTGGACGCCAGCGACGTGGAGATTCCTGAGAATGCCCGCATGTACCACTTGACCGGAGCGCCGCACATGGTACGTGCCATCAATGACCCGGACTGGATTGGGCAACTGACGCCAAACGCCATCTCAGCCATCCCCTTCCGTCGTGCCATCCTTACGCTGCTTGATAAGTGGGCAACAGACGGCGAAGCTCCACCGAAGTCGCTCCTGCCGATGACGGGCGAAGGTACTTTGGTGAAGGCAGAAGAAGTGCTGGCCAAATACCCCAAGCTATCAGGCGTGAACCTGCCCAAGGGACCGAGTCGATTGCCTCGATATAACTACGGCCCGGAGTACGAGACGCGCGGCATCATGAGCGTGTTCCCTCCAGAGCCGATTCCTGGCGAGGAGTACCCGTTGCGGGTGCCTCAGATCAATGAGGACGGCAACTCCCTTGCGGGGTTGTTCTACCCGGATATCGCGGTACCGCTTGGCACCTATAACGGCTGGTCACTACGTAAAGAGGGTTTTGGCGAGGGTGAGCAGTGGATGAACACGGGGAGCTTTGTGGCTTTTGCTCGCACCAAGGCTGAGCGAGAGGCTAGCGGCGACACGCGGCTGTCCATTGAAGAGCGATATGAAAG
>CAUZTE010000140.1:0-4910 GCA_963582565.1 Dehalococcoidia bacterium
TTACGCCTGCGGAACCAGCAGAGCCACCGGAGCCGGCTGAAACCGCGACTGCTACCTAGTCAGTCACACAGATAAGAGCTTAAAAAGAAGAGGCCCTCTCTTAAGAGAGGGCCTCTTCTTTTGTTATGAGTACCTGTGGTTGCATTGAGGCTGTTGTCGCGTGTCTGTACCCCTGCAGTGGCGCACAGACAGTGTCATGTATCGTTGCCTCGAAGACACCGGCTGGCATGCCGCAAGCAAATGGGTGACAGAGAACTATAAAGGGAGGACAAAGAAGGAGTTAAAGAGATAAGGAAAGAGCGTTATTGTTGGCGTCTACGTACCGCTCTGGCTTCCTTCCGCATCTCAAGGGGTTCGGGAGAGCCAAAATTACCGAACTTCCCTTTGATTGCAAGGATTGGCACCATTCCCATCAACACGAGTATCGAAACGACCTGGGCCTCGTTCAATCCAAGGAACCACGTGTCATAGTCGTGCATGATGAGGATGAATACGCGTCCAAAGGCGTACATCGCAAGGGAGGCGGCAAACACCATGCCGTCAGGTCGTATAAGCTTTGGCAACACCCAGAGCGCCAACGCGACGATGGCCACGTCCAGCATTGCCTCGTACACCACAGCGGGGTGGCTTCCTCCTACCAGATCTGTAATCGGATCTAAGTGCGCCTGGTAGCTGATGCTGCTGGGGTGGGTCCACGCAAAGGCCCAGGGAAGGTCTGTGGCGTCCGCCAGGTGTTCTCCATTGATGATGTCGCCAATGCGGCCGATGGCCATGGCCAGCAACAACCCCGGAGCGGTGATGTCAGCGAGTCGGCCGCGCACGATGCCGGCCCTTGAAGCGTATATCCAGGCGCCAGCCAACCCACCGAGTACTCCACCCCAGACGGCGATACCGCCGTTCCACACCTGGATGATGTTTTCAGGGTTGTCCCAGTAGAAGGACGCTTCGTCTATGACGTGGAGCGCCCTTGCCCCGATTACGCCGCCTAAAATACCCCAGGTGGCTACAGCGTACACATCGTCGGTGGAGATACCGTGTTTTGGGGCAAGTCTCGCCGTCAGAAGCACCGCGACAATCACAGCAACGAAACTCAGGAAGCCATGCCAACTAAGGACAAAGCTACCGGAATCTATTATGTTCGGGCCGATGCCAATCTCAATCATTGCGTTATGCCGCTTTCGCGCGCCTTATACTCGGACGCCCATCTTCATGGCGACGTCAAAGGCGGAGATGATATGCCTGTTCAAACCCAGGGAAGGGCCGTCCATGCCCAATGCTGCGCCAATGACCTGCGGAAGGTGCAGAATAGGCACGTTGATCTGTTTGCCCATCTGTTTGGCTGCCTTGGCCTGGAACCCGTCCAGGTTCAGGTGGCAGAGGGGGCAGGGAGTGACCATGGCATCGGCACCCAGATCCTGGGCTTCACCGGTGTGCTTTGCCACCATGGCCAGGGAGTTCTTCTCGTTGATAGTGAGGATGGGGAAGCCGCAGCAGCGCGTCTTGCCATCATTGTCTACCGCAGTGGCACCCAGGGCTTCGATTACAAGCTCCAAAGCCACTTTACGCTGGGGATGTTCGTCGTACTCCAATGCAGCGGAGGGACGGACGATGTAGCAGCCATAGAAGGGTGCCAGGAACACGCCGTCCAGTGATCGCACGGCAAGGGACTTAATATGGTCAAGGCCAATGTCCTCAACCATGATCCACAGCATGTGCTTCACTTCTATACCGCCGGTGTACTCAAGGCCCTCTTCGGCAAGGATCTCATTGATCTCCGCGCGGTACTCTTCGTCCTCAAGTTTCACCTTTGCCTGGGCCATCACACCCTGACAGGTGCTGCAGATGGTCATGATGGCCAGACCCATACGCTGGGCCAGGGCGAAGTTGCGAGCGTTAAGGGTATCGCCGAGAAGAGGGTTGCTCTCCTGGAGGGCACCTGCGCCTGTGCAGGACCACCCTTCGATCTCCTCCAGCTCAATGCCGATCTTCTCAGCGACTGCTACTGTGGACTGGTAAAGCTCCGGAGCACCGCCCCGAGAGACACAACCAGGAAAGAATGCAAATTTCACCTTGACCTCCTTGAACGATATGGAGAGCGCCTACTTGGCTGCTTTCTTCTTGTTTGCGTTGATTCGTGCTGCTATGCGGCGTATCTGACCCACGCCGGGGACGGCAGGATGGAGCAACGGCGGCATCTTACGCCGGAATGCTGCGTTCATGGCTACAGGGATGAGACCGATCATCTTGGGTATATTGAACAACCCAAGGGTCTTGACCACCAGCTTGGTTTCGTCCAGCCGTCCGCTGTGGGAAATGATGTCCTCAAACACCTGCGAGTGGCGGTACCCATAAGCAGCGCCGTCATAGGAGCCGGTAGGTATCTTGGCCTCCATGGCCTTCTCTCGCAGCGCCATGATACGCTCCATGGGCGCAACACCCTTGGGGCACGCGGTCACGCACTCACCACAACGTGTGCAGTCCCACATGCCGCCATAGGCGTTGTACATGCGGAGTCGCTTGTCATCCTCAACGTCGCGGGTATCAGCAACAAAGCGATAGGCCTTGGCCAACGCCGCTGGGCCCAGGAAGTTCTTATCAATTTCCAGCACCGTGCAGTCAGAGACGCAGGCGCCGCACATGATGCATCCCATCACATCGACGAGGTGGAGCATGACATCGTTAGGTGCCAGGTACTCCGCTTCAGGTTCAGGCAAAGAGGGCTGCATGTAGGGTTCCACGGCGCGAATCTTGTCCCAGAAGGGGTTAAAGTCAACCACTAGGTCTTTAATCACCGGCAGGTTGCCTGCGGGCTCAATGGAGACCGAGCCGTCTTCATCAAGGTGCTCACTCACATGAGTCTTGCACGCCAGGACGGCGTGGCCGTTCACTCGAACAGCACAGGAACCACAGATGGAAGCTCGGCAGGAGCAGCGCAGCGCCAGGGAACCATCAATCTCCTCACGCACTTTGATGAGGGTGTCCAAGACGGTGAAGTTCTCATCAACCTCAACCTGATACTCCTGGTTGTATGACTTGGGTGCTTCTTCGTCCGGGTTAAACCGCCGGACGTTGACGTTCGCCTGCATTAGTACTTCCTCTCCTCAGGCTGCCACTGCGTAACCACGATAGGCATATATTCCTTGGTGACCTCATCCCCTGCGCCCTTGCGAAGGAGGATGTGCTTCATCCAGTTCTCGTCGTCCCTTGTCGTGTAGTCCGTGCGACTGTGCGCGCCGCGGCTTTCCTTGCGCTCTATGCCTCCAATGGCGATGGTTTCAGCGCAGTCCAGCATGCAGCCCAGTTCCATGGCAAAGATGAGGTTGGTGTTGAAGGACTTGCCCTTATCCTGAACGACGACCTTCTTGAACCGCTCCTTCATACCATGGACGGCAGTTAGTGCCTCTTGCATACCGTCTTCCGTGCGATAGACTCCCAGGCCCTTGTCCATGGCTACTGCCATGTCCATCCTGAGCTTGGCTACAAGGTCTCCGCTGTCATCGTTGTCCAGGAATCCCTGCATCTTGGCCTTCTCGCTGTTCACCCAATCGCTCTCAGAGAAGTCCAGGTGGTTGTTCTTGCTGGCATATTCCATGGCCCCGATGGCGCTCCGTCGACCGAAGATGACGGTGTCTAGCAAGGAATTGGCTCCCAGCCTGTTGCCGCCGTGGACGCTGACGCATGCGGTTTCCCCCGCTGCGAACAACCCCTCTACGCCCTTCCAGGCACCGCTTGGATCCCAGCATCGGCCGTCAATGTCTGTCTTGATGCCGCCCATCTGGTAGTGGACGCCGGGCCTGATGGGCACGGGATCCTTGGTGATATCTACGCCTACAAGGTCCATAGAGACCTCATGGATGTAGGAAAGTCTTTCCATGATCTTCGCTGCGCCAAGGTGGCGGCAGTCCAGCAGTACGCAACCATCTATGCCAAATCCAGCCTCGATCTCCGTGGTCTCAGCGCGGGATACCACGTCACGGGAGGCCAATTCCATCATGTTGGGAGCGTACTTCTCCATGAATCGTTCGCCCTTGTTGTTGATGAGGTAGGCACCTTCGCCGCGAGCACCCTCAGTCAGCAAGACACCAGAGCCCTTTAAGGTGGTGGGATGGTACTGGACCATCTCCATGTCCATTAGCGGTGCGCCGGCTCGGTAGGCCAAAGACATACCGTCACCGGAGCAGATCAGCGCGTTGGTTGAAGGCTCAAAGACCCTACCCGAGCCGCCTGTGGCCAAGATAGTGGCCTTGGCCTGGATGGCATGGACATCGCCTGTGCGCATCTCCATGGCGACGACGCCGCCGCAGCGGTTGCCGTCCATAATCAGGTTCGTTGCGTACCACTCGTCATAGACGCGGACGTTGTACTTCAGAATCTGTTCAAACATCACATGGAGGATAGCCTGGCCGGTGATGTCGGCCACAAAGAAGGTTCGTGCTTTACGCTGGCCACCAAAGGCACGGGTGCCCAGATGACCTTCCTCGTCACGGTTGAAGATAACGCCCATATGCTCCAGGTTGATCAGTTCGGCGCCAGCCTCCTTGCACATGACCTCGATAGCGTCCTGGTCACCCAGGAAGTCGCTGCCTTTTACGGTGTCGTAAGCGTGGTCAGTCCAGTCATCACCGCGATCCGTAAGGGCCGCATTGATACCACCCTGAGCAGCGTTTGAATGACTTCTGACTGGGTATACCTTGGATAACATAGCAACGTTGGCGCCGGACTTGGCCGCTTCCAATGCCGCGCGCATGCCGGCCAGGCCAGCTCCGAGTACCAACACATCATGGGAGTACAATGCTTTTCCCCTTCTTCCTCACACACGCCTAGTACGGTGTGGGTAGCGTACGTTTTTGGTTTTGCTTTGTAACTATGATTCGGGGTGTGAACGAGCAATACTGATTGCATCGTTTTGA
>CAUZTE010000141.1:0-4896 GCA_963582565.1 Dehalococcoidia bacterium
TATCAGAAAGGATGGCCAGTCCCGTGTCGTTGCCCATAGACCCAATCGGCTCAGCGCCGGTGGATCCCATTGGCTCCATCAACAGCTGCAACTCCTCCTGGGTGTAGCCAAAGGCACGCTGGCGTTCAACCAATGTATCCAGGTCATTACCGTTGACGTGCTTCGGCTCCGGCAAGTCTGCTATATCTACGGCGTTGTCCTTCAACCACTGGCCGTAGGGTTGGCGTGCTGCCAGAGATTCCTTGATCTCGTCGTCCTCAACAATGCGGCCCTGCTCAAAATCAACGTAAAACATGCAGCCGGGCTTGAGGCGGGCCTTAAACTTTACCTGTTCTGGCGGCACGTCCAGCACACCGGTCTCAGAAGCCATGACCAGCAAATCGTCGTTGGTCACCAGGTATCGCATCGGACGGAGGCCGTTCCTGTCCAGGATTGCGCCGATGCTGTTTCCATCGGTGAAGGAGACCATTGCCGGGCCGTCCCAGGGCTCCATCAGCGATGAGTGGTATTCATAGAAATCGCGCTTCTCTTGGGGCATATCGATGTGCTCGCCCCATGCCTCAGGAATCATCATGAGCATTGCGTGGGGCAGCGATCGACCTGTGTGGTACAGCAACTCAAGGGCATTATCCAGGCTTGCCGTATCGCTTTGTCCATCGCCGATGATGGGCATCAGTTTCTTCATGTCTTCGCCAAACTCAGCGGACTCGAACAGCGCCGACCTTGCATGCATGAAGTTGATGTTGCCGCGAAGGGTGTTGATCTCACCGTTGTGGCAGACCATCCGATAGGGGTGCGCCAGGGGCCAGGCTCCAAGGGTGTTGGTGCTGAAGCGTGAGTGCACCATTGCAAAGGCGCTGGTGACATCTTTGTCCTGAATATCCAGGTAGAACGACGGTATCTGCGAGGACTTAATCAGCCCTTTGTACACAATCCTGTTGACCGAGAGGCTACAGACGTAGAAATTCTCGCCGTCACCAAGGTTACGCTCGAACGCCGTCTGTTCGATGACCCTACGTATAACGAAGAGCTTGCGCTCAAACGCCGCCGGGTTGAGGGTGGCATCGCCGCAACCAACAAAGAACTGCCGGATGATGGGCAGACGTGAGCGGGCCAGCCAACCTATGCTGTCGGCATCCACGGGAACGTCACGCCAACCAAGGAAATTCTGGCCCTCCGCCTCTACTGTCTCCTTGATGATGTCCTGACACTCGCCGCACGGTTCGTCAGCCGGGGGTAAGAACACCATGCCCACGCCGTATTCGCCGACAGCGGGCAACTCAAAGCCAAGGGACGGAGCTATCTTACCGAAAAATATGTCTGGAATCTGGAACATGATGCCTGAGCCATCGCCCGTATCCGGGTCACAACACTCAGCGCCTCTATGCTCAAGGTTGTTCAGTACTTCAAGTCCCTGCTCAATGATGGTGTGGGACTTGATGCCCTTGATGTTTGCCACCATGCCAACGCCACAGGCATCGTGCTCATGGGCAGGGGAGTAAAGTCCCTTTTCAGCAGCGGATTTCTGTGCGGTTTGAAGCGCATCAAGGTACTGTTGTTGCTCTTCAGTTATACGTCGATTAATTGCCATGAACGACCTCTTTCGAAAGCAACCAGGATTGAAAACATCTCTAACGATGTTGCTGGTGCTGCCCCCCGGTGATACCTGGGTTTTAAAAAACAAATACAGGGTGAATCACCCTGCTTCTTACCCACCGTTGAAGTTTAGGATTTTACACGTCCCACGCATGGGGGTCAACGTGTACGCAAGGGGTGCGCGATGTACGCCACACCTACGAAGTCCTATTATTCGTGAAAAAAGGCGCGAATGCAACCAGGCAGCCAGGGCGACGCCCTGGACCCACGTGCCTGCGGTTACCTAAGCAGCTCCCCTTTGCTGGAGGATTCGCCATTTAGGTATGAATAAACCAAATATTGCCGTCCGTCAGGTCATATGGGTCAAGGGCTTAGTCCTTGAAGATGGCTTCTGGCAGGAATGCCGAGACCGTCACGTTGGGCATATCCACCGCGTTACTGATCTTCAGGTCTACAGCCACGCTGCAAATGACATAGGCTTGCTCCTTGGTGAAGCCACGGTCTCGCAGCAGATCAATCATCTGGATAAGGGCGTTGCGTGCCGCCAGGTTCAGGTCGCCGTTCTCCTGGGTGCCCTCTTCGGTGATGGGCATACCCATTGTCGCAATGAAGTTCTGAGGTGCAGCCCACTCAGCTGCGGCATACATACCAGGATGCGAGAAACGCGGGAACGTGATGTTCTGTCGCTTCGCCTCGCCCTTCAGCACCTGGAAACGCACGGCAACCGTAGCACCCATCTCAATGGCCGTCAGGCAGCACTCGGAGTCACCCTGAGCGAAATGGGCGTCGCCCGCAGAGTACAACCCTCCGGGAACGGCTACGGGCACCAGCAGTTTTGAGCCCTTTGTGAGCTGCTTGATATCAAAGTTGCCGCCGTTCTCCCGTGGCGGTGCGGTGCGAAGACCTTCGCTGGCGACGGGTTCCACTGACGGAACAGCGTCCTGGGAATCCGGAAGCTGAGCAGACCCGCCACGTTCGACCAGGTCGGCCTCTCGACGTGTCCACTCTTTGACCTGTGCGTAGGAAGGTGCCAACCCAGCAGTTCCCATAAACGGGCCGGCAGGAATACGGACGCCCGGCACTTCCGGTGCTGTGGCCCATCCGTCCTTCAACGCCCAGTTCACCAGAATCGGGTTATCGATTATGCCTTTAATGAATCCTGCGTTGGGGTTGGCGCGAGTCCAACCGTACGATTCAGGAATGATGTCCAGGTACTCAATCTCCAGCAGATCGCCCGGCTCCGCACCCTGGACGTACACCGGCCCGGTGAGGGGGTGGATGGCCTTGGTCGGCATCGGGGTTAGCACGCCGGGCTTCGTCTGGCCGTCGGAGGCATCCCGTGTCTCCAGCACCACCTCTTCGCCGGGCGCAACCTCCAAGATTGGCTCGACGTCAGGATGCCAGCGATTGTGGCCCGTACCGGGATCGTCCTTAAGCCGCACACTTCGATTGATCGTTACGCTTTTCATTGCTCACCCCTATTGCATTCAACTTTGGCCGGATAATCTGACGCACTCTTGTGCCCGTCAGGGAGCCTGGGTCAAGGGCAGCGCCCTTGCTATGGAACGATTACGTCAGAGTCCGGGATATAGCCGGGACTGTTCATTACCACATAGGTCATATGTCCCTCAAAAACGTAGGGGACATCTTTGGGAATGAGCACCACATCGCCGCCTGTGACAGAGCCCTTCTCATCGTCGCCGATCTCAAAGTCAGCCTCGCCATCTACGATGTAATAGACGCGGTCGCTGATGCTGTTGACCACCTTTTCATGTCGACCGAACAACGTCACCCACGTCAGGCTGATGCTGTCCGTTTGGCTCTGGTTGATGATGCGCTTCAATACAAGCGGTCGATCTCCCTGGGTGTCTGTCTTTGTATCACTGAACTTAATAATCATGGTGTCCTTTGAAATCTAAATTTGCCTTATGTCTGGGACTGGCCTGCGGGCCAGACGTCTTTAGTCCCCGCCGGAGGCAATATGAACTTTAGTCCCCTCGCCTCAGCGAAACTTATGACTCGCCTTTACTATTGGGGATTGGTCTTCAACCACTCCAGATACTCGGCGATGGCGCTCTCAAGGGTGTACTCCGGTGCGTATCCAGCGTCTTCGCCGATACGTGAGATGTCTGCCACAGGGTTCGCCTTGCCTCTGCCGCTGGCCCCGGATTGCAGCTGAATCTGGGCGTCAGGCACAAGCTTCTTCACGGCAGCGGCCACATCGCCATAGCTGTCGGCGCGACCACTCCCGATGTTGTACACATGGTGCGACAAGCTTGGCGCGAGTTGGAGCTTCTGAATGCCCGTTGCAATGTCCTTCACGTAGGCGTAGTCAGACCGGTCGTCCTCGAATGGTGCTCCAGTCAGGCTTCCGCCGAAGTCGGCGGGCGCGCCCTTGGCCGCTGCGTGGGTCATGCGACTGTGCGCGCTGAACATGCTGTAGTACAGCGGTCCGAACACGCCACTGATACGCATCATGACCACTTCAACGTCCGTGCGGTCTCCGTAGTGGAGGCCCAGGACCTCAAAGGTCTTCTTGAAGGCATCGATAGAGCTGTTCGTCTCCACATACAGAGGGTTTTCTTCTCGGAAGGGGCCATCCGGTACCATGCCGTACACCGAGTTGGAGCTGGCAACCGTCACTCGCTTGACGCCCAGGATTCGCGCAGCTTCCAGCACGTTTATCAGGCCATCGATGTTGACCTTCATTTCCTGGCCAGGGGACAGTGAGCCCAAACGCGGGGAAACCAGATGGACGATACCCGTCACACCGTGTTTCACACCGGCTTCCATCACGGCGTGGGCGTTCGTTGTGTCCACTCGCTCAGGGAACACCGTCTTTCCGATCTCATCTTTCCAGATTGCCGGCTCTCGTTGGGCATTGTTGTAGCCCACCACCACAGACTCGCCGGCATCCAGCAGCTTTCGTGTGGTGTGCATCCCAATAAATCCATTTCCACCGGTGACTAGAATCATATTCGTTCTCCATATTTATTTTCTTGCTTAGATATCTGTCGGGAACTTAGGTCTAAACCACGCACTGGTTAGGTAACCGTAGAAACAAAGTTGGGGGGTCTATCCTGCCTCAACCGCGCCCTTCATAGCCAGGTAGTACCCGAAAATGCCGAAACCGTAGATTGCCCGTTTGCATACAGGAAGCACCACGGACGCCCCTCCACGTGCTGTGGGGTTGGTGATATGCACCTCAGTGCTGGGAATGTTGACTTGCCGCAAAGCGCCAAGCAGGACAGGCACGCCCGAGTTAAAGCCTGCCGGGTTGATGATGATTGCGTCCGTGCC
>CAUZTE010000142.1:0-4881 GCA_963582565.1 Dehalococcoidia bacterium
CAAAGACGGCAGGATCGCCAGCAGCATGGTCAGCGACGACGACCTGGGTCTGCTCCAACAGCTTGGAGCGACTATACAGCTTCCCGCATAAACCCGTATGTGGGCCGTTGAAGTATAATCACTGAACCCTTTACTACAGTGCGGCTACACAAAAGACAACGAGGGGATGGAAGGCAACCAAATGGGCATGAATCCACGATGGACCTATGGCAAAGACACTTCGCTCACGCTGAGGATGTACCTGGTGATGTTCATGCTGGCAGCGCTGTATCTGTTCTTTGTGACCGTGATGATGGCTCTGGGTGTACCGATAATCCTTGTCACAATAATTGCAGGCGCGATGTTCATGTTCCAATGGTTTGGGTCAGAGAAGCTCGTGCTCAGATCGATGCACGCCAAAGTAGTGACCGAGCAAGAGCAGCCAAAGCTTCACGCTATGGTGGACAAGCTGGTTGCAATCGCGGATATGACCAAGCCAAAGGTGGCCCTGGCGATGACCGATGTGCCCAACGCCTTCGCCTCCGGTAGGAACCAGAAAAAGGCTATGATCTGCGTCACGGACGGACTGGTCCGTCGATTGGACGATGATGAGCTTGAGGGCGTTATCGCTCACGAGCTAAGCCACATCAAAAACGGCGATGTCCGTGCAATGATGCTGGCCAGCTTCTTCGCCACCGTGGCGGCCATGCTGATGAACATGCTGATGTGGATGACCCTCTTCGGTGGTATGGGTAGACATCGAGGAGGAAGCCACGGGAACAGCGCTGCCGGTGCGTTGATGATGGCGTACTTCGTATCCATCCTGGTCTACTTTCTGGCGACATTGCTCATTCTGGCATTGTCGCGATACCGGGAGTTCGCCGCCGATCGTGGCGCTGCGATGCTTACCGGGGCCCCGTCCAAGCTGGCATCAGCCCTGGAGAAGATATCCGGCATTATTGCTCAGATTCCCACTGACGACCTTCGTAAAGTGGAGACGGCCAACGCATTCTTCATCGTATCGGCACTAAAGGGCGAGAAATTCGCGGGCCTGTTTGCTTCACACCCTCCTATGCAAAAACGTATCGCAAAATTGCGTGAGATCGAGCTGCAGATGGAGCGAGGTCGCTAGTGGCCCTCTTCCGTAAAGGCCGGGGTGCTGCCAAGGCTGATGATGCTATCCTGGCAATCGCCATAGCGGAGCCGACCCTGTCCTCGACCCACCAGATGTTCACCACGGGCAAGGTGGGTCTGACCTTCAAGCCGAACGATAGCGAGTTCTTCTCTGACCTTGAGAATGAGATGCAGGAGCTATTGGCTGCCGGGGAAAAGATGACCGGGACACGCTACAACATCGTCACGGACGAGTACGGCTACCGGTGGATCATCATGGCGGATGACCAGTTTGAAGACCTGGCAATGGCGATATATGCCGTGGGGCAGAGCTTCAACGAGCATGGCTGTAGAGACCAGTTGCTGGCGGCTGTTTTTCCCTTCACCCATGAGGGGAAATCCGTAGAATGGATATACACCTACAAACGCGGTACGTTCTACCCCTTTGTCCCGGGCCCGGACGGTCAGCATAGGGACAACAAAACAGAGATTGACCTCTCTGGAAGAATCAGCAAGTTGCTTCCCATGGAAAAGAAGCTTGATAAGTGGTTTGCCCTTTGGGGTGTTCCCTTTGATGCTGTGTAGGTCACCAAGAACCATTTTTGTAGCTATTGCGTATAGAGGGATAGAGGCCCGCATCGAAGCCTAAATTCGTTGCGCTGCTACCAGCTACGCGATATAATTTCCCCAGGTGAAATGATGGAATCTATGGACAACGATGCCTTTCCAGAAGACGACCAATTCCAAGAAAGCGGTTCGCTGTTTCGAGGTCGTGGGCGACTCATCATAGGCGGAATCCTGTTCTTTGGGGCTCTGTTTTATTTTGCCTTCCTGTCGTTTCAGGGCTCCACGGTCTATTACCTCACGGTGGATGAGCTCCAAGACAAGGGAAGTGCAGCGTACGGCGTGCAGAACCGGGTTTCCGGAAAACTGGTGCCCGGCAGCTTCTTGCGAGAGACCGAAGGGACGGTTGCTAGCTTCGTCCTGGCTGACGAGGATGGTCAGTACGTCATGAATGCGAGCTTTGACGGCGTTGTTCCGGACCTATTCTTCAACGACCACTCAGAGATTATTGCAGAAGGCAGCTACAGCCCTGAAGGTGTGTTCCACGCAGACCAGATTATTGTGAAGTGCCCGTCTAAATACGCATCAGAGGCGTAGTCAGATTATTGAACCAACAAAGAAAGGGTTTCCACTTGTGGAAACCCTTTCTGCATTATCGAGATGTTATAAAAGGACGGGTCAGTCTGAGTTGACCAGCTTCCTGAGTTCCTCTTTGAGCCTGGCGGGTGCTTTTTCCTTGGGCAGGTCTTTGAGACCCTCAATGGTTGCCCGGAGAGACTTGACGAATGCGCCGCAGGGCTGGCAGTCATCAAGATGGATCGTCAACTCGTCAATCATTTCCTGGGAGATGTCTCCATCCTGCTCAATGTATGAAGAGGCCATTTTCTTGACGTCAAGACAATCTACGCAATCGTCAGACTTGAAAGGCCAGAAACGAAGTTTAAACATAGGCTCCTACTCACTACCCTATACTGCACTCTAGTAAATCATGCATCAATGGTCAATAGCTAGGGCCGATTGCCCCTGCATTTTCTTTGATGCATGCGTTAGCATGTGGGATGCATCGCGAGGCCGGTGCAGGAGCCCCAAAGGAGCCAGGTGGAGACCAAACAGGAATTCGGTGAGATCGTTGAGCAGTACACAGATTTTGTGTACAACGTTGCGTACCGCATGATGAAAGACCCGCAAGAGGCAGAGGACGCTACCCAAGAGGCGTTCATAGCTGCATACAAGGCGTGGGACAGGTTCCGTGGTGATGCAGTGGTGATGCCGTGGTGAGTACCTGGCTCTATCGTATTGCCACAAATGTGTGTCTGATGCGTATCCGCAAAATGAAGCGTGCGCCAATCTTGTCCGATACTGGCTACGAAGACCGAGAAGTGCCGGACTGGGCTGAGAACCCCGAACGATGGACATTGAACCAGGAGCTGAAGGCTACCCTGGCTGACGGTATAAGCCAGCTCCCGGCTGACCTTAGGGCCGCAGTGGTGCTACGTGACGTGCAGGGCTTGGAGAATGATGAAGCTGCAGAGGCGCTGGGTATCAGTATCTCAGCATTGAAAGCAAGGCTCCATCGCGGTCGTGTGATATTGCGTAAATACCTTGAGGGGTACGTTACTACGAAGACCGACTAGATACTGAACATCGATGAAACGAAGAGAGCGCCACCAATTGATGGCGCTCTCTTTATGTTCGTTAGTGCGCTGAATTAGATGACGAGGGAGTTGAACACGTCTTCGGCAGTTCGCCCTTTGACGTTTGCAATCGTTCCTGCCACCCGTTGCTCAAAGGAGACAGCCTCGGGATCCTTGTAAACCAGACCAAGGGGGATGCCTTTCGCCTGAACAAGGGCGAATGCTGCATCACGATCAGCGGAGTTGTGCCCTTCCGGAATGTCATACACCACCGGAGGGATATTATTCTTGGGATCGCCCTTGAGTATGCTATACGTGTCGTTGTATGTAGTGCATGGTGAGTTGACGTGGACGATGGCAAAGCCAGGATGCTCCATGCCCTGCAGTATCAGGTCAGCCATTTCCTTCACCTTGGAGGAGAAACTTGAAGCGACGAATGATACCCCAAGCGTCATGAACAAGTTCAACGGGTGTACGGGATTCTCTATCTTGCCGAACGGTGTGGATGACGTCACCGTACCGAGTTCAGTTGTTGGGGAACTCTGGCCCTTGGTGAGGCCGTAGACGCCGTTGTCCATGATAACTACGCAAACATTCAGGTTTCTGGCTGCCTGCGGTGAGATGTGCTCGCCACCGATGCTCAGGAAATCGCCATCGCCTGCGACGACGACGACGTTGAGGTCAGGGTTGCCCATCTTCACGCCCATTGCCAATGGCAGTGAGCGACCATGGATGCCGTGGAAGCCGTAAGGTTGCGGGCCTTCCAGCAGGTGAACGGTGTTACCGGAACAGCCGATACCCGCAACTACCACACTTTGCTCGGGTGGCATCTCAGTCTTGACGTTCCACTTTTGCATGGCCATTTCAATAGCCCTGCGGACGCCAAAGTCCCCACAGCCGGGGCACCATTTGAAATCGTACTCTGGATTTTTCTTGCTCATACGTTCACCATTCCTTTGGTTCCGGCTCCCAAGCGCTCTTCTATGCGTTGCGCCAGGTCTTCAACGTTGAAGGGTAGGCCGGTGTACTGTGTGATGGATTCGGCTTTAACGCCGAGAGACCGTAGGTAACCCGAGAACTGACCTTGGAAGTTCAACTCAGGAACAATCACAAGATCCTTTTGCAGGAGTTCTTCCAGAAGTTTGGCTGGCAGGGGATGAAGGAACATGGTGTAGTACCAAGCCATCTGCTTGCCGTGCTTCAGAATGAGTTCATATGCTTCTTCTGAGGGGCCCTTGGAGCCACCCCAGGGCATGATTGCCACTGAAGCCTCGGTATCCTTGCTTTCGTACTCGCCATCTTCCAACAGCTTCAACTTGGAGAACCGGCGTTCCATCATGTGGATGTGGCGCTCAGCAAGGTGGGTGGTGTCACCGTAGGGGTCATGCTCGCTGGCATTGGCGATGTAGGAGCCAGGAGTCCCTGGCAGAGGCATGGGCGAAAGTTCCTTCGCCTCATAGCGGAGGTACCCTTCCGGGCCTTTGTAGATATCCCGGTTCTCTACCTTGAGTTTGTCCAAATCCGGGCGAGGAATGTTCTGCGCTCGCTCTGCCAGCATCATCTCACTCAGCAAGATGACCGGACCTTGATA
>CAUZTE010000143.1:0-4845 GCA_963582565.1 Dehalococcoidia bacterium
GTCGTCCCTGGAGCAATGTAGTAGTTGGCGTAGTGGTTGGGGTTTTCGGAAGCCCAGTTTGATTCATCCACCCAGTCGATTCGAACGGAATTCTGAGTTCCGGAATTGCAGTCGATGAGGTCTGTGGATTTGGCTTGAGAGAAGTCCCTGCTCAACCAGGAGTTCACCGAATCCAGGTCTGCCAAAGCAACGTTCTCATTATTGTTGCGGTCAGTTCCCCACGCAATTTGAAACATGGATGCGACGATGATTGGCGCCAGTATGCCGGTTATCCCAATCACCACCAGAAGCTCCACAATTGTGAATCCTCCCGCTGCGGAAAGGGGATTTTCGCCTCGGGCGCGATTTGGCCGAAATAGAAGCCGCTTCATTGCAATCCAAAGCGTAGTCAACGGTTCACCTTCAAATCTGACACCCGGGACACCAGCATCCCGTCTTTGTGTACTGTTGCCGTGATCTGCTGTAGCTCCGCAATGGAATACGGGTCGGACAAAGCATCACAACAGTAGGTATCCAGCTCAACAGTAACGGAATACCCCGTTGGGATCGTGACGCCCTCCGGGCGGGACCGCATAGGTTCCGCAAGCACCGTCTGTAGGGATGACAAGGGGAGTGCTGCCTGGTTGGCAATAGGACTGGCTGCGGATGGACTCAAGCTGGGTACGGACAAGGTTCTCCGCAACCACATTTTCATCGTTGACCTGCGTAGCTTGGAACGAGAACGACAATGCCGACATGAAACCCACCCCGATTATTCCGAGTATCGCCATCCCCACAACGGTCTCCATGAGAGTGAAGCCGCGCTCCTTCCCCGAGAGCCGTGGCCTGTTCTGGCCGATGCGCGATAGCCCACTAAGTTTCATAGCCTCTTCGCTCCTGTAAATGTTCCAAAATCCCGTGGTTGCATACATCCGATTCGAGGCGTTAATTAAGGTGCCAGGAGTTCAGGACTGCCGTGTTGAGGTTGGCGATAAGGTCTGCGTTACCCTGCCCCACCAGGTTACCGGCGGTCGACTGCACATCGTAGCTCGGCACAATAACCCCGCTGGTAGGCCAGGAATAACGGAAGCAATACTCCTCGTCCTCCTGACCTTGGGTGAAGATACCCAGACCCACCAGATGCTGCGGCGCGTTACAGCCTGCACCCACATCGCCGAACAACTCATTGAAGTAGGTACCGGAACTATCCAGATTAGCTAAGACCTGAAACCTGATAATGAGCGTATCCGTGGCGGCTCCAGCTTGAGCCAACATCCATTTAGGATCACCGCCGCCACCGGGGTCTGACCACGTAAGCTCCTGCCGGTCGTTCTCTAGGACTGTTGCCATCAGGTCCCCGTCAGACATCAGAATTCCACCGTCTAGGAACGCAAAGTTGTCGTTTAAGGGGTCGAATGGTTCATCCGTGATGGTATAACTTGCGGAGTTGAACAAATACCTGAAACCGCCCTGAGGCAGGATGTCGCGGATGTTCCTCATATGGAGAGTGCTATTGTCCACGTTCTCAATGTTGAGGATGTAGGTGAACGTGGTTAGTTGGTTCGGGGGTGCCACAGGCGTATCCACCGACTTTGCAGTAGTTACACCTCCCCCCGGAACAACCCTCGGTATTTGCAGGTGTGCCAACATGGATTGGCGCAGTCATTCCAGAAAGCTCCTGATTTGGCTTGATGTAGATAGCGTTGCAGTACCTGTCTTCCGATTTGTTGATGTCCACATCAAAGCTGAACTGCTTGACCTCACCATGCTCGAACATCAATGGACCTCCCAGCGCCATAACGAAGTTCCACTCCAAGACCGGGTTCTGCTATTGAAGCAAGCCGCGCAATACATGAACACGTTTCGCTGCCCCCCAGAGGGTTGAAAGTGGAGACCGTGCGCTATCGCCCGGCCCACCGCGCGGTACTCAAACATCAGATCAGCTGGCGAAGGTCCCACACACCAGGTCTGACACTTTTCGCCAGAGTAATGCCTCCCAGTCACCTGGACAAATACATGGGAACCCTGGCCCTGGCCAAGAAATCAGGCTTCTGTGTCCCAGAACCCGTAGGCACCTGGGTAGAGGGCGGCGTGATATGGACACCTGAAGTCCTTGGCGAAACGGTCCGCAGTAGCATCAGGGCAGGTTGCCCACCGCCGGTTGAAGGGCTTTTGGGTGGTCTAGCCCAGCTATGGTCTTCCCGCGCGGCCCCAGAAGCCACTCCGGGTCACACTCTGGACGTTTTGGGCGGCTACCAGATGAGCCGTGACCTTTTGGAGCATGTCGTCTGGGACGATGGCTCACGCAAGCAGCTTGAGTCCATTACCAACGTGCTTGGCGATTTTGCGGAGGCGTGGATACCGACTTGCCTGGCGCACAATGACTTCCATGACGATCAGCTCATCCTCACTACTGAAGGGCAGCTAGCCCTCATCGATTTTGAGGAGGTGGGCCCTGGAGACCCGCTGCTGGACGTAGGGATGCTTCTTGCACATCTCCACTGGATGGCCGATTTCAGCGCTACTCCAGAGGCGTTCCGCTCTTATCGAGATCAAATACGTAGTTCAGCGCTATCCAACTTCGGATGGAACAAACAGGAACTGGATATACGAGAGGCATTTGCACTGTTCCGCCTGTCTTCTGGCCCCATACGGCACCTCAAAGGTGATTGGGCCAAGCAAGTGAGCTCGGCGCTGGATATCGTGGCCGAACTTTTGGCAAGCGCTCGCTCCTAGTACGTTGTATCTCCGCCTACAACAGCTAACTGTGGAATTCCGGATTCATCTTCAATGGAGCGACCTCAATAGTGACCTGTCGGTCTAGTTGCGCCCCGAAGGAGCCAAGGGGGTTCCGGGGGACGTGCCCCCGGTTTATCAGGGTCAAGAGCATTGCCCTTACTAGAGGGTCAGGACGATTTCCAGTCGATGGCCTTGCAGTCTGTCACGACCGCCCAGGCCGCCAATCTCCGCCAGTAGCGTCATGCCTGCTATCTCAGCGCCCGTGCCTTGCACTAGCTTCACCGTCGCTTCAAGCGTCCCGCCTGTAGCCAGGATGTCGTCGACGATCAATACGCGGTGCCCGGCCTCCAGTCCGTCCTGGTGTATCTCGATCGTATCAGAACCGTACTCCAGCAAGTACTCCACCTTGTGGGTATCGAAGGGCAGCTTGCCCAGCTTTCGAACGGGCACAAACCCTGCGTTGAGCTTCAAGGCCAGCGGCGCCCCAAGGATGTAGCCACGAGCCTCCACAGCAAGCACGGCGTCTATGCGCTCATTTGCGAAGGGTGCAGCCATGGCGTCCACGGCTTCGGCGAACCCGGCAGCATCCTTGAGTAACGGCGTGATGTCTTTGTAGATGATGCCCTTTTGCGGGAAGTCTGGGATGTCTCGGATCAGGGTGTAGAGGTCCATGTGTTCTCCTGCAACTAGCGTTTATTTGCTATCTTCTGTGTCGGCTTTCGTCCCCACAAACGCGCCTTCAGTCCCAGCCTGCCCGCCTTCAGTCTCAGCATAAAGATGGCACGCAACCCACCGGCCTGGCCGCACCTGCACCAACATCGGATCGACGACGTCGCACTGGCCAGTCATGAACTGGGGGCATCGTGGATGGAAATTGCAGCCTGTAGGGACGTTGGTAGGGCTTGGCGTCTCGCCCGGGACTGAGGGCCTATCGTGCAGTCGGTTGTTCGGGTCTGCTTCCGGCACCGCAGCGATGAGGGCTTTGGTGTACGGGTGCAGAGGCTCGTCCAGCACCTCGCCGGAAATCCCCTGCTCCACCACTCTACCCAGGTACATGACGGCGATGCGGTCAGAGAAGTATCGCGCGGTGGCAATGTCATGGGTGATGTAGAGGAACGCGATGCCCATGCGGTCCTGCAGATCGCGCATCAGGTAGAGGATCTCCGTGCGGCTGGATGCGTCAATCATGGAGACGGGCTCATCAGCAAGGATGTACTCGGGTTGCAGGATTAACGCCCGGGCGATGCCTACGCGCTGGCGCTGACCGCCGGAGAGCATATGCGGGTACTTCAGAGCTATCTCGCCGGCAGGGGAGAGTCGCACATCCTCCAGAGATTGATGAACCCTGTCTGTCCGGTCTCCAATGTTGTGTATCTGTAGTGGCTCTTCCAGTATCTGCTGGATGTCCATGAACGGGTCAATGCTGGAATACGGGTCTTGGAAAACGGCTTGAGCGCGCCTTCGGAACCATTGCAGCTTACCCTCTCGCACATTGGTGATGTCCTGACCGTCAAATGACAGGCTTCCCTCCGTGATAGGCGCGAGTCGAAGTGATGCCCTGCCCAACGTAGTCTTGCCACTACCGGACTCACCTACAACGGACACAGTCTCTCCGGCATCCAGCGATAGCGAAACGCCATCCACTGCTCGCACAGTCTGAGTGCTGAAGAGCATCTTGCGTACGGCGAAGTGAACCTTCACCTGATCCAGTGTCACCAGTGATGCCATGACCCCTCAAGATCGGCAGAATAGGTAGCTGCCACTATTGTACGCCAAGGTGCCTCACCCCAGCCAAAGATTGCATCAAATACGTCCGTTGCTTGAAGAGTAACGTAATGGTTGTGGAGGCCGTTGTATGGATAGTGATACAATGGCCCGGATTTCAGCGGAGGGTGTTCATGTCTACAGGTTGGCTCTGGAGTTCCATAAGCGCAGGTGCCATCGTTTTGTTTATTGGCGGATACCTCGTGGGGTTTGCAGTCTACCAGCCGGACGTGTCATCGCTGGAAGCAGAAACAGAGATACAGAAGGAAGAGTTGGCCAGCTTACAGAGTCGACTCTCCGATCGCGATACTCAGCTCGCCGCCGTGGTGACCGAGCTCAGCGATGCACAAGCCTCCCGCGTCG
>CAUZTE010000144.1:0-4830 GCA_963582565.1 Dehalococcoidia bacterium
TTCGGCATCGCCCAACAGACGGAGCTGTCCATGGAAGAGGGGCGTGACTTTATTGAGAGCTACCTGGGCCGCTACCCCAAGGTGAAGGACTACATAGAGAACACCAAGCAGATGGCGCGTGATCAGGGGTACGTGCAGACGCTGCTGGGACGCAGGCGCTATACACCGGAGATCACCTCAAGCAACCTGCAGATACGCCAGGCCACCGAGCGTGAGGCCATCAACATGCCCGTCCAGGGAACCGCCGCCGAAGCCCTGAAGCTGGCCATGCTGGGCATCGACCGTCGCATGACCGACGAGGGGTTCAAGAGCCACCTGCTCCTGCAAGTGCACGACGAGCTTATCTTCGAGACGCCGCCCGACGAGATTGAGGACTTGAAGTCGCTGCTGTTGGATGTCATGCCCCGCGCAATGGAGCTTGCACCGACGCCCGTGGAGTTCGCTGTGCCGTTGAAAGTGGCCACCAAGGCCGGCGTCAATTGGGGCGAACTGGAGTAAACTTTGTATTCCGCTAGCGCGAGAAACGGCTACTCGCTTCACTCAGAATGGCAAGGGCCTGAGCTAACCGTCGGGTTATCTGGGTCCAGGGCTAGCTAGAGACCCGAAGGGTCGCCTTCAGTACCAGGCAGGGCCAGAAGAACTGCAAAGGCCCATCAGATTCAATGCCGAACGCCTCTGTGACGAGAGCCGTCGCATTGACATAATCACTACGCATCTTGTCAACAATGTCGACAGGAGTCGCGGAGCGCTTCACCCAGTCGTCGAAATCCAGCGGTATCTTCATGAGCACAGTCTCTTCGACGGTGAAGCCGTTGGTGGTGAGAAGGTCACGCCATTGGTGAACCGACAGGTCGCGACTGTGACTGGGGTCTCGCCGTAGTTCGATGTCGTTCATCCACGTTGCTGCTTCAGGCTCCTCCGGCGTTACGGTATCGACAAGGATGACCGTGCCTCCCGGTTCTACGACTCGCGCCCACTCGCCCACGGCGACAGTCACATCACTGAAGTGGTGGGCGGCCAGCCTGCACGTCAACAGTCCAACGGAGTCATTGGCGAAGGGTAGCGACTCTGCGGACACCAGCGCGGGAACGACGTTGGTCAGCCCTCGCGATTCAGCGTTTTGCGTTGCGTGTTGAAGCATTGGGAGGGCGAGGTCGGTGGAAAGCACGGTGGATGCGAAGGGTGAGACGACAAATGCGGTAAAGCCTGCCCCTGAACCGATGTCCACGGCAATGTTTGCCTGCACATCGCTAGCCATCGCAACGATGGCATCCAGGTCAGCACCCGCATTGAATACGTGACTTTGGGAATAGCCCAGGGCTTGCGCGCTGAACTGCTGCTGGGACAGCTTGGTTACGTCTCGTTCAGTCATCAGGGAAGGTCGTTGTTGGCCCAGGCGGTGATGAGGTGGTAGGCAATGGCGATGGAGCCAGGCAGTGCCAGTTTCTCATTGGTGCCTGCCAACCCGCTAATGACGTCTTTGCGAGTGAACCACTGTACGTCGGCCATTTCGCCTTCGTCCATGGTTATATCGGATGTAGCGGCATTGGCGTGACAGCCAATCATCAACGTCGATGGGAACGGCCACGGCTGGGATGAGTGGTAGCGCACATTGCGGACCTGGATACCCGCCTCTTCCATGATTTCCCGCTGCACCGCTTCTTCTATGGACTCGCCCTGGTCCATGAACCCGGCAAGAACGGAGTAGCGATTCATGGCGGCAAGCCTGCCCTTTGACTGCCCTAGCAGCAAACGGTCGCCGTCTGACACAGCAGTGATGATGACCGGATCGGTTCTAGGGAAGTGCTGCGTGTTGCAGTTGGCACACCGACGTACATGCCCACCCTTCTTCATCTCCGTTGGGTGGCCGCACACAGAGCAGAATCCATGCTTGTTGTGCCAGTTAATCTGTGCACGCGCCTGGGCCACGATGCCGGAGTCGGTAGCACTGACGAGGCTTGTGACCCCTCGAGTGTCCTCAAAGGCCCAATCGCCGCTGTCCTTCAGGGACTTGGTTGCGCTTTCGTTTTTGGTGATATCCACCGTGAAGTGGGCTATGCCATCTCGCAGACCCAGAAAGACCCCTTCCACTTCTATGCCGAGTCGATCGATGTCGTTTCCATCAATCCACCCCAGCTGTTGCTCGGCACCCTCGGTAATCATGACTGTGTTTTCCCAGAGGGGAAGGAACTTGCTGGTGGCGGCCTTGGCGCTGGCGCTGAGCCATGCTTCATCGCGACGTTCGTGGTCGCCACGATCAAGGGGGTTTCCAGCATAGATGTGAGTCATACGTGAAAGGTCGTTACTCATACTTCTTCCAATGACAATTATTATCTTTTGTGGGGAACAATATACCTGACTACCAAATGTGGCGATGCACCTGCCCGGGCTAAGAGCCTAGTCAGTCCGCCGGTTGAGGATGACGTCTGTGTTCACAACGTGCTCCGGTACCTTGCCGCGTCCAAAGGCAATGATCTGGTCGATAGCCAACGCCAGGTTGGCTGCACGTCCGGAATTGCTGTGACTGGCGTTGTGAGGCGTCATCATGACACGCTCCGGGTCCAAGTCACGTAGGGGGCTGTCTGCGGGTAGTGGCTCCAGATAGAAGGTGTCCATTGCCGCGCCCGCAACCCACTCTTCTTTCAGCGCTTTGTGCAGGGCTGCTTCGTCCACCAGTTCGCCTCTAGCCAGGTTCAGGAAATAGGCGGAGGGTTTCATCGCCTTGAACTGGGCCTCGCCAATCATCATGTGGGTCTCTTCGTTGGCTACGGCGTGGAGAGTGACGATGTCTGAGTCTGCAAGCAACGTATCAAGGTCTGTCATGGTGACACCGACCTTGTTCGCCGTCTCTTGCGTGACGTAAGGGTCGTAGGCCAGGAGTTCTACGTCCCAGCCAGCCAATCTCTCAGCTACGCCCCTGCCGATGCGACCCAACCCAACGATGCCTACGGTCTTACCGAAAAGGTAGCCGCCGCGAACAACGCTACCGCCCCATTCGCCCGCCCGCAGGTTTTTTTCCTTGTGCTTTGTCTGTTTGACGAGGTTGAGCATCTGGCCGACGGTTACTTCGGCGACAGACAGAAAGTTCTCAGGAGTCGGGCTGTTGGCTACCATGACTCCGACGTCCGTAGCGGATTCCTTATCGATCTTGTCAGTCCCGATGAACGGGACAATGACGAGCTTCAGCTTGGTAGCCTGCTCCATCACTTCTCTGGTGATGAGGTCCTGACCCACCAGGATCGCATCTGCGTCCTTGATCAATTCCATCAGCTCACCCTGCGTAAATGGAGCTCTGGAAAGGGAACCGGGGTCTCTACCCACCACCAACTCGTGCCCAGCTTCCTTAATACGATCCAGCGCCTCAAGGTTGCTGGGCCGAGTTGCAACGACTTTCATATGCCTGTTTCTCCGAAGTTTAAGGGTTTATGCGCCGATGATGTTCAGCAATGCCTGACGGCCTTCCACCTGTACCGCGTGAAGGGCTCGCTTAATGGCGGCAGGTACCTCTGCAGGATCGTCAACCCGCTCACCGTAGCCGCCGGATGCCTGGCAGATCATTTCGTAGTTGAAGGCCTGGTTCAGCGTGGTGAGTGCCCACGTGTCGGTCTTGGCCGCATGGCCATCGGGGTTCATGTTCTTGGCGGAACTCTTGACGGCGTTCCAGATGCCGTTGTTCCAAACGATGAACAGCACGGGAATGTTCTGCGCCTCTGAAACGATGTGAGCAGCGGTTCCGGATCCGAAGATGTAGGAGCCGTCACCGGTGGTGCAGATGACCGTTTTTTCCGGTGCTGCGAGCTTAGCACCAAGTGCTGCGCCCAAGGCCCAGCCAAGGCTGCCTGCCGGCGGGATGCCGTACGTGGTACCTGGAGCGGTGAAAGCCACCTGGCTCACGTCCACACCCAACTCGGAGAGCAGGATTGTGTCATCACCCAGATGCTTGGCCAACTCCCGACTGAAATAGGCCTTGTTGATGGGGGTTTGGCCAACGCCTGCATCCGCCCTGGCGTCTATGGCGGCAAGTCGCTTGGTGCGGGTCTCACCGGCCTTCGCTGTGCGTTCTGCAACTAACTTTGCGTCTACGCCAATCTTCTTTACCGCTTCGGTTAGCGCCTTCAATGCATGCTTGGGAGAACCCGCGAGCGTCAGGTCGGATCGATACCCTCGAATGGGGTATTTGCTGAAGAGCGGGTCTTCGCCCATAGAGATGATCGTAGCGTCTTCCTTGGGGTTGGTGCGCTTGGGCGTCCAGGGAACGTCTACTTCCAGAACAACTATGGCATCTGCTTCAGGTACCGCACTGGCTACGTCGCCACCAGCGTGAAGAGGGTTGTTCTGCGGGAAGTTCACAAACGCCAGTCCGGCCTCATAGACTGGCATGCCCAAAGCCTCTGCCAGATCTACCAATGGCTGTACCGATTCCGGGTCTCGCCCGGAGGCACGAGTAATCAAAATCGGGTTCTTGGCTGCGACCAGGACTTTGGCAGCCTCATTGATGAGCTCCGGAGAAGGCATGCGATCCGTTGCGGGCGCCATGCGCGGAGTGTCGCTGTAGGTGAACTCTTTGATCTTCTTGCCCAGAACCTCGCGGGGGAGTGTCAGATAAACAGGCCCGGCAGGTTCCGACTGGGTGATGGCGAGGGCACGATCAACGACGCCTTCTAGGTCTGCATCAGGTCGGAGTTCATAGTCCCACTTGACCCACTCTCGGACCATTGAGCCCTGGTCAAAGGACTCCTGGGCCCAGTGGATGCTGCCATCCCGGGAACCGCTCTCGTCACCCTCTGTGAGAGGGGTGCGTCCGGCGGTGAACAGCATGGGTGTGTTGGA
>CAUZTE010000145.1:0-4814 GCA_963582565.1 Dehalococcoidia bacterium
ACGATGCTCGACAGATACAAGAGGCCGAAGACGAGATAGCGATTCTGGGGCGGTTCCTGCCGGAGCGCTACCAGATAGATGCGTTGCTGAAGAGCGCCAAAGACCCGTCACGGAATGGGGGCGACCTTGCACAGCTCTACCTTGAGCGATGCTACAAGCTGGCGGACGAGGACTACACGAGTCTTCAGGACATCGAAGAGCGCATACGCGTCATAGAGTCGGCGTCGTAGGTGGTTTGGATGTCTGGATGTGGTGGGCCCGGATGGATTCGAACCATCAACCCAACGATTATGAGTCGTTTGCTCTGCCATTGAGCTACGGGCCCTAAAAGGATGATAGCATAGGGCCATTCTGTTGGGGGCAGCTATCGTGTCATTCGGTAATTTTCTGTTCCTGTTGGGCGTAGGCCTTGTGGTCTTTGGGCTGGTCTGGCGCACAAAGAGACGCCAAGCCGGAATCACGCCTAGTCGACGCTCCTTCTTCACCGGCCCCTTCGGCCCCGTCTTCATCGGCGTCATCATCGCCATCTGGAGCCTCTACGAAACAGGCAATCTCTAGCAAAGAGCAGCTATGTTCGCTCGAATCCTCGTTCCTCTGGACGGCACTCGCCAAGGCGCATAGGCCCTGGCCCTACGCTCGAGACCTCGCCTTGACGCACAAATCGGAGCTTGTTTTGCTTCGCGTGGTGGAGATGTCTACACGTGGCGACTGTTTTGGGCTCAGCTACTCTGGCTGAGCTGCCAAGCGCATCGGCAGCGGAGATGATCAGTTCCATTCGCATCATCGTTGACACCGCGACGTTCTCTGCAATGTTTTAGTCCATCCATCCTTCTACGAGGTCTCTGCCCCTTCCACACCACGTGGACAGCCGCTATGATGAGAACCCGTTGGCGAGAATAATCACCTAATCCCTGTTGGCTCAGCCAACAATTACGTGTGAGGAGTACATTCATGGCGGAAGAGTTTGATGTCATAGTCATCGGCGGTGGTGCTGCCGGTGAGAACCTGGCGGGTCGCGTCCAAGACGGCGGGCTGACCTCCGTTGTCGTCGAGTCGGAGCTTGTTGGTGGCGAGTGCTCATATTGGGCGTGCATGCCCAGTAAAGCGCTACTCCGACCGGGCGAGGCGCTGGCCGTGGCAAGACGTGTCCCATCCATCCGCGACGCCATCACCGGCGGCATCGACGTTGACAAAGCGCTGAGCAGTAGGAACGCTTTCGCCAGCAACTTCGACGATAGTGGCCAGGAGCAGTGGCTTGCGTCTGTGAACGCCACGTTGATCCGCGGCATCGGCACAGTAACGGGCGAGAAGACCGTCACGGCAGTTGAGAAAGATGGCACTGTCCGAGAGCTTGTGGCCCGGAAAGCTGTGGTCATTGCCACCGGAAGCACATCGTTCATGCCGCCCATAGACGGGTTGGCGGATGCAGCTGCATGGGACTCTCGCAAGATCGTCACTTCCCCCACCGTGCCGGAACGATTGGTCATCCTCGGCGGTGGCGTGGTAGGCATTGAGATGGCACAAGCGTGGAACTCCCTGGGTTCTGATGTCACCGTCATTGAGATGCAGAATGGACTACTTCCCCTGGAAGAGCCTGCAGCCGGAGAGCTTGTTGTGAAGGCTTTTGAGGAGAAGGGTATTAAGGTCCTCACGGGCAAGCGCGTGACGGCAGCCAGTCGCAATGGCGCAGAGGTCACTGTAACGCTGGACGATGGCAGCTCCGTGACGGGCACTGAACTTGTGGTTGCTGTGGGCCGTGCGGCGAATACCAACGAGCTGGGCGTGGAATCAGTGGGTCTTGAAGCCGGTAAGTACATTGATGTGGACGATCACCTGGTGGCTACCGGAGTCTCCGGCGGCTGGCTCTATGCCATTGGAGATGTGAACCGGCGTAACCTGGTCACCCACATGGGCAAGTACCAGGCGCGTATCGCGGGCGACCATATCCTCGGCAAGGATGTCACTGCTTGGGGAGACAACATGGGCACGCCCCGGGTAGTGTTCACTGACCCTCAGGTGGCATCGGTAGGATTCACAGAGAAGGTTGCGCGTGAAAAGGGGATTAACGTACGCGTGATCACGTGGCCGTACGGCGCGAGTGGCGGCGCAGCTACCATGGGTGAGGGCATTGATGGTACTTGCATCTGGGTGGTGGACGAGGACAAGCGCGTACTGGTAGGCGCAACATTCGTGGGGCCTGGCGCGGGCGAGCTGCTCCACGCGGCTACTATCGCCATTGTTGGACAGGTCACGTTGGATACGTTGTGGCATGCGGTGCCGGCGTTCCCGACAGTGAGCGAGTTCTGGCTACGCTTCCTTGAGGTCTACGGCCTCTAAACACGAAGCCCGTTCACTTGGTATCGGCTATGACACTGTGGTAAAGCGACCCCGGAATGGGGTCGCTTTTCTGTTGAAAGGAATCCGCGATTTGGAATTAACCGTATAGCGGTGCAGGTCGATGGGGAGGTTAGACGCCTTGATATCAGGAAATCTGGTATGAGGAGGTAGTTGACAACCAGATATGCGTTTGGTATGGTTTCGCCGCCGTAGAATAAGCTGCGGGAATAATCCGTTATGCAAGGGGGGTACCATGAGTAGATCAGTACTTGGCATAAAGCCAGTTCTGTTTCTAGCTCTCGCGCTAGTTCTAGCGCTTGCAGCAGCTTGCTCAAGTGGTGACGATGAGACGACAACCAGTTCGTCTGGCACCACTGCAGAACCCGCAGCGCCAGTAGCTGCCGCCGCAGCGCCCACAGCAGTAGGGGCGATAACCGCGGTAGGAACTCCAGCGGCCGCATCAGCACCTATAGCTGCGACTGGTGGGACTACCAACACGGCACCGGTTGAGGCCAAGATCACCCGAGTGGTGTTCGGCCTGACTGCACCACAGGTAGAGAACTTCACTCCTGCCAAGAACGGCCCGCCGGACGGCCAGCCCCTAACGCCTATGTATGAGTACCTTGTGGGCATGGATCCGTTGACCGGCCAACTTGTCCCGCAACTTGCCACTGAGTGGAGTGTTGACGCCGACGGCCAGTCCTGGCGCTTCAAGCTTCGTGAGGACGTACCCTTCCACGGTGGCTGGGGCGAGTTCACTGCGAAGGACGTGAAGCACACGTGGCAGCAGATTGCTGCTGACGACTCCCAGCACGGGAACCACGGAAGCTTCGCCCGATTCGTCCTAGACGTTGAAATCGTCAATGACCACGAAGTGATTTTCCGCGCACCTTCACCGACGGCTGACCTGTTCATCCTGACCAGTCAGTTGTCCCAGAGCCTGCTCATCCAGAGCAAGGACCATCGGGACGCCACCGGGCTTCCGACCCTTGCAACGGAGCCTACAGCAGGCACAGCCCCGTACCAGTTCAAGGAGAACTCAGAGGGTTCTTTCTTCCGCTATGAGCGGACGTCATACAAGCACTGGCGCATGACTCCTGACTTCCAGGAGTTGGAGGTCCGGTTCATGCCGGAGATTTCCACCCGTGTAGCGGGAATGCTTGCCGGTGAGATTCACCTGGCATCCATCCCCCAGGACAACCAGAAACAGATGGTGGATAACGGGATGAAAGTGGTCAGCGGTAATGTACCCGGACTGCGGACATTCATGGCCTTCCGCTGCTGCGTCCGTGAGCCAGCGACCATAGAGACACGGAACTCGCTGCCTCCCTACGATGCACCCTACAAGTACCCTGACGCTCCCATGCAGGACGTCCGCGTACGACATGCTATCAACATTGCCATTGACCGGGACCTGCTTAACGAATCTTTCTTCGGTGGCAAGGGCGGAAAGATGTTCCTGAACAGCTTCCACCCAACCCGTGAAGGCTGGAACCCCAGTTGGGAAGCCCGATTCGAAGAGTTCTATGGCTATGACCCTGCCAAGGCACGTGCGCTCCTGGCCGACGCTGGATACAGCGAAAGCAACCCGTACGAAGTTGAGCTTGAGTTGATTAACCTGGTCCACTACGGCGGTTCGCTGGACGTTGTGGAAGGCATCGGCGGATTCCTATCGGACGCGGGTATGAAGGTCAAGCTGATTACCCAGGACGCTGCAACACGTCGAGCTAAGTCCCGGAACTTTGAAGAGAGCAACAGGCTGGTAATCACCGGCACCAGCTCTCATTTGCTCCTGGGCATCCGGGTCTATGCGGCCCACTCCACGCCTAGGACAGGTAACCCAGAGTTTGCGGATCAGGACAAGCTGTTCGTTGACATCCGCGGAACACTGGATGCAGCCCAGCAATTAATCTGGTTGGACGAGTTTGGTGAGAAGTCTTACACCCGGTACCAGACCGTTCCGCTGTTCTGGCTGCCACCTGAAGCGATAGTCAACCCTGAGATTGTCAGTGACTACATCTTCCCGGGCGCTATCACTAGCACCTGGACCCACCTTGAGTTCATCAAGGCGGCTCAGTAAGGTATAGCCAACAGCCCATTCCATAAGGAATAAAAGAAAGAGCCCCGTGCCTGGCACGGGGCTCTTTCTTTTTGTTAGTAGGGGTACGCGCTTGAGCGTTAGGCTGTTGCGTCGTCCATGATCTCTAACTCTCGCCGGACGATTGCTGCGCCCGCCGACAGCGCTTGGAGCTTACCGAAGGCAACATCGCGGGGGAGATACTTCATGCCGCAGTCAGGGGCAAGTATCAGCCGCTCAGGCGGCAGATATTTCAACGCCTCCCGGATGCGATGGGCCACGATGTCCTTTGATTCGATGTCCATGTCGCCGAGGTCAAGCACTCCAAGGATGATGGTCTTTGATTGCAGTTCCTTGAGGATAGCCAGATCAATCTTGGGTTGCGCAGCCTCTATTGAGA
>CAUZTE010000146.1:0-4775 GCA_963582565.1 Dehalococcoidia bacterium
TGACGCGGAGGCCCGCTCCGTACAACACTTCCAGCAGGGCGCGGTCTCGCAGACCGGCAGGTGTCGTGGCAGCAGCAGCATCCATCAACCCGCTCGCCTCTTCCACATCAAGGAAGGTGGGTAGGCGTCGTGCAGCGCGGGCAGTCGAAAGTGAAGCCGTGGGGTCGGAGGGGATATCGCCCTCATGGGCCAGGAACCCAAAAAGCACGCGCAACCCGCTGAGTTTCCGCGCGACGCTCCGTGGCACATACCCCAGCGCCCCTTTGCGTACAGGAGGGACTTCGCCCCTACCGCCGGTCATGGGCCTAGCGTCCGTGAGCAGCCAATGGAGGTAGGTCCGCAGGAACGGTCGGTTTATGTTTTCGAGATGCTGTTCAGGGTGTTCATCCAGGAAATGCCAGAACGGTAGCAAGTCTGTCATGTAGTTGCGTACGGTGTAGGGCGTCAGACCACGCTGCGCCTGAAGATGACGTCGTAGGCGATAGAACAAAGGCTGCGCCCAGTGTTCATCACCGGGGTCGCCAGGGAGGTTCTTTGGTCCTGGTGAAACGCGACTGACCACGTTACGCCTCCACGGCCTCCGCCTCTTGCTCTTCACCCTGGGCCTGTTCGGAAGAACCGAGAGGCTCTGAGTATGCGCACTTGGTGCACTTGGCGGTGTTTCGCCCGCGTTGCACCATGAGTCCTGAACACTCCGGGCATGGCTCAGGCAAAGGCTTCTGGTTTACCGCAAAGTTGCAGGTGGGGTAGTTTGAGCAACCATAGAAGGTTGAGCGACGCTTCCCCTTCTTTGCTTTGCGTTCCATGAGGTCGCCACCGCAGTCCGGGCATGACACGCCGGTCTTTATCTGGGTTGATTTGGCGTTCCGACATTCGGGGAACCCGCTGCAGGACAGGAAGGTGGAGCCCCAGCGGTTCTTCTTCAAGTTCATTGGTTTGCCACAGAGTTCGCAGGTCTCTCCCGTGGGAATGTCCTGGCGAGGCATCTTCTCAGCCGCTTCCAGGAGGTTCTCAGAGAAGGGGCCATAGAACGCGCTGAGCATCTCTCTCCAACCAAGTTCGCCCTGGGCCACTTCGTCCAACTCATCTTCCAGCTTGGCGGTGAAGTTCAAGTCAGATATCTGCGAGAAGTGATTGCTGAGCATGTCACTAACAACCGTTCCAAGGAGTGTAGGTGTCAGTCGACCACGGTCGCTCTGGACGTAACCTCGATCCTGGATGGTGGATACGATGGCCGCATAGGTGCTTGGCCTGCCGATACCCTTGTCCTCCAATGATCGGACCAGCGAGGCCTCCGAGTAGCGCGGCGGCGGCTCCGTGAAATGCTGCTTGGATTCCAGCCCAAGGCTCTTCAGTGCGTCGCCAGCGGCAACGGTAGGTAGGAGCTTGGCTGCCTCGTCCTCGTCGCCATCGTCCTGCCCCTCAAGGTAGAGGGCGCGGAACCCCGGAAACTTGAGGACAGACCCGGTCGCGCGGAACAGATACGCCTGCTTCGACTTTGCGATGGCGTGGATATCGATAGTTGTGCGGTCTACCTGGGCGTCGGCCATCTGTGATGCCACGAAACGCTTCCAGATAAGGTCATACATCCGATGCTGTTCGGCGTTCAGGAACGTCCGAAGGCGATCCGGAGTACGCAATGCGGACGTTGGGCGAATGGCTTCGTGGGCCTCTTGGGCACCTTTTACCTTCCGTGCATACGTCCGCGTCTGTGCAGGGACGAAGTCTGCGCCAAAGGCCTTCTTAATATGCTGTCGGGCTTCTTCTACGGCGGATGCTGCCACGTTCGTGGAGTCGGTCCGCATGTAGGTGATGAGTCCCACGGAGCCCTGATCACCCAGGGTCACTCCCTCATAGAGTTGTTGGGCAACGGACATGGTCTTCCGTGCGCCAAAGCGCAGCTTACGCCATGCTTCCTGTTGCAGCGTGCTGGTGATGAACGGCGCAGATGGCCGCTGCTTCACACCACGTACCTGAACTTTCTCTACAGCGAACGAGGCTCCATCAAGGTCATCGTTGAGTTTCTTTGCCGATGCCTCGTCTGGGATGTTCAGGGCAGACTTGTCGCCCACCTTGGAATGAAGGTGCGATACGAAGCTATTGCTTCCTTTTTTACCACCGGTAGCTCCCTCCTTTTGGAGCAGAGCGTCGATGGACCAGTGCTCAACAGGGATGAACGCTTCGACTTCTCGTTCTCGATCGACAACGATGCGAAGGGCTGCTGACTGCACTCGACCTGCAGAAAGACCCCACCAACGGAGCTTCTTGCTGACCAGAGGGCTTAGTTCATACCCTACCAATCGGTCGAGGACGCGTCGAGCCTGCTGGGCGTCAACCAGATTCATATCCAGGGCGCGGGGGTGTTCGAAGGCCTCTTTGACAGCCGATTCAGTAATCTCATGGAAGACCACTCGCTGAACAATCTTGGGGTCTACGCCTGCTGCCTCAATGAGGTGCCAGGAAATGGCCTCCCCTTCACGGTCAGGGTCAGTGGCCAGGTAGACGGTGGTTGCATCTTGAGCCAGTTCTGTGATTTCTTTTACAAGAGCACGTTTGTCCTGGGGGATAACGTACTCCGGGCTGAAATCATTTTTGACATCTACACCGATACGCGTCTTGGGTAGGTCTCTGACGTGCCCAAGGGATGCGATAACGGTATGTCCAGAACCCAAGATTCGCCCGATGGTCCTGGCTTTTGTTGGTGATTCTACGATAACGAGTTCTTTGGCCATAGCTCCTCTAATTTGCCGGTTGGTAGCTCGCAGCGGTTTCCCGCACACGTACATAGTGCATTGCGCCTACCTGCTTGACCAGCCCTTTAATCTCTAATAATGATAATGTGCTACTCACATTTGCTACTGGCATTCCTGCCTGTCGACGTAGCTCGTCGATGTGTATCGGCTCTACACCGATATGCTGCAACAATCCGGCTTCTTCAGCCTCTATATCTTCTATCTGACCGAACCCGGGAAACGACGGTTGTTGCTCCAGTCTGGCGATGTTCAATTCCTCTAGGACATCAGCAGCGTCCGTAATCAGTTTAGCCCCATCCTGTATCAATCTGTTAGACCCCAAGCTGGAAGGGGAGAAAATACTCCCCGGGATGCAGAACACATCCCTGCCCTAGTCAAGGGCAAACCGCACGGTGTGCATCACGCCGCTATCCAGGGGCGCTTCGATTATCAGAACCCCTAGCGATAGACCACTGAGTATCCGGTTGCGTCGTGGGAAGTTCCGGGCGTCCGGCTTGGTTCCCAACGGGAATTCGCTCATCAACACCCCGGTTTCGCTGATCTTCTGTGCTAGCGCTCTATGGTCGGCGGGATAAACCACGTCGATCCCGGAACCCATCACCGCGATGGTTCGCCCACCGGCGTCCAACGTTGTCCTGTGGGCGATGCCGTCAATTCCCTTGGCCAACCCGCTAATGATGGTGATGCCCGCTGCAACTAGGTCCTTGACCAGTGCCGCACAGGCCTCTCGACCGTACGCTGTGGCCCGCCGTGTTCCTATGACCGCTACCCCATGGGCATCGCGCTCTGCGAATGCACCTTTAAGGTAGAGCACCGGCGGCGGGTCGTATATCTCTTTTAATGCCGGCGGGTACTCCGGGTGATTCCAGTTGAACGCCCGTACCCCAGCCTTGTCCATCCGCTCCATTTCTGAATCTGGGTCTATAAGCGGACGCCGCTCGGTTATCTGCCGGAGCGCGCTGCCCTCTATTCCTACAGCCCGCAGGTCTGAGGCAGAAGCGTCCCACGCCGTTTGGAGCGACTCAAAGCCGTTTTCCAGTAGGCGCATCCGTACAGTCCCTATTGATGGGATGCGGGTGAAGGATACCCAGTACTTCAAGTCGTCCATATAGACTTACTATACAACGACGTACAATACGGGGGACTTGTTCCGTACAAAGGAATGATGCGGATTGCGAAAGAAAGTGGAGCATCGTGGCGGAGAGAGCGGGATTCGAACCCGCGAGAACCCTTCCGGGCTCTATACGCTTTCCAGGCGTACCTGTTCAACCGCTCCAGCACCTCTCCGCGGCGACAAAAAAGAGCTTCACCGCCAACGACCATTATCACTCAGGCAGCGAAGCTCTCCTAGTATGGCTGCGTATGACGGTGAGTGTCAACGAATCGAAGCAGCAGGGCCTAAACAGGTCCGGGTACTGTGACCTCGTTGTTTTCCTCGTCCGATTCAATGAAGTTGTCGTAGGCGGCCGAGCCGAAGGGTGTGGTGCTTGGCCAATCAACAATGTCCACCACGACCTTTACAAAGCTTGGTTCGCTGTCATCCACATCAAATGAGAAGGTTACACGACCTAAACCGCTCCGGTTGGTTAGTCCTTGCAAATTTCCTCCCCTTTCTCTTGTTTGGAGATCTTATAACTACTCTCACTCCAGTCTTCGGTTTTTTGGTCGCATTTAGGATTGCTGAATTGATCAGCCTTATAGTCTTCTTCTGGTTGTTGTATGTCTGGCTGGCTACGAGCTATCCAAAAGAGAACCGCTGGCGAAGGCTTCATTGATTGAGTGCATCTGGTGGCGATTTTAGAATCTTGGGAGCGTGTGCCCCAGGTCCTCCGGACAAAGAACGACCCCGTCGAAAGCGGGGTTTTTCTTTTGACAGTTTCGTCCCCCAGAGTCCATTGTTTCCCAGACTATTGTCTACAAAATTTGAAAGTCCTCGGGTGATGTTTTGCTATATATGCAAAACGTCAAAGGTTTCACGTTGACCACGGGTATATCATTTTGCGATGAAGTGGTGCGGTGTTC
>CAUZTE010000147.1:0-4752 GCA_963582565.1 Dehalococcoidia bacterium
CGCTGACTCTATTCGTTGACACAGCTAGGACTCGTCCATAGAATTGTGCCTACTCTGTTCCGGCCCAACCTGTTTTGTGGGTGAACCTATGGATACCGTTCAAGCGTTGTATGAGCTCCAGGAGATGGAGGGCGACCTCCTGAAAAGCAAAACCGATCTTGCGGATGTGCTATCACGCCTCGACCATAACGAGGGTGTTGCAAAGTCACGAGACCGCGCTGTGAGGGTGAAGGCTGCGTTCACCAAGCTTCAGCTACAGCAGAGCGAGCTTGATGTGGATGTGCAGGAGGCGGTTGGGCGTTTGAAGGATCTGGACAAACGGTTGTACAGCGGCAGTACGGCGGCTTCCAAGGATTTGCTGGCTCTCCAACATGAGATCAAGTTCACTCAGGAGAAACATGAGGGGCTTGAGGCGAAGTTGCTGGAGAAGATGGAGCAGGTGGAGGCGGGGAAGAAGGCTGTGGCGACTATCGATGCCGATCTAGCTGCTACGGAGTCGGCATGGGAGGCAGAGCAGCCCAAGCTCCAACAGGAACAGGTGCGTTTGGAACAGCACGCCAAAGAGGTGGCCCAGGCGTATCAGACGGCTGAGGCTGCTGTGGACGCTGCTGACTTGAAGATGTATCGAACGTTGCAGAAGTCAAAGGGCATGGCCATTGCTAAGGTGGAGCGGGGCATGTGCAGCGGGTGCACTATCGCGGTGCCATCGCACGAGCTTCAACAACTCCGCACGGCGACGAGTCCCATGCGATGCAGCAGTTGCGGTAGGTTCTTGTTCTCCCAAAGATAGCCAGGAGGGCTTAGCCCTCCACCCATGTTCCGTGACCGACGTTCAACCTTTTGTGTTTCTCCCCCCGTCTTAATCTGAGAGAGTGGGGCACATATGACTGGGCCTGGCCTGTGGGCCAGAGGGTCGCAGGAGACTTCCTGCTCACGAGCTCCTTGCCAAAGGGACGAGCCTTCTGGACTCCCGGAAAATGTCCTGCCTGCTACAATGATGCGGGGCCGGTGGGCCGGGTGGCCGCTTTTCCTGGCTTGTTCAGGGGGAGAGGAAAGTCCGAGCTCCAACCGGGCAGGGTGCTGGATAACGTCCAGGCGGGGTGACCCGACGGATAGCGCCACAGAAACAAACCGCCTCGGTTCGCCGGGGTAAGGGTGAAATCGGGAGGTAAGAGCTCCCGGCCGTTCGCAGTGATGCGATGGCGGGCAAGCCCCACCCGGAGCAAGGCCAAATAGGGGGACTATGGGTGCCCGACCCGTCCCCGGGTTGGCTGCAAGATCCCGACGGTAACGTCGGGACCAGAGGGATGGCCACCACCTGTCCGCTCACCAGGATGAAGCCTTTCGAGGCGTAAACTGATGGTTGGCAGGTACAGAACTCGGCTTACAGGCTCACCGGCCCCTATTTTTTGATGCTAATAATTGATGACAGCGCTCTACTAATATCATCAATTTTAGTAAATAGCTTTCGCACAGCACTATGGCGTCTTCTGTCGGCCTGTCCTCGAACGAGTAGATGCGACGAATCGATCGTTGCACGCCGTCAACAGGTTTGCCGTCAATGATTATTGGTTCCTCGGCAGAAAACCTCCGATTCCCCCTGTCATCTGGTTTCCCCAGTGGAATCTTGGCTGTTGCCAGAGCAGGGATTGTCAGCCCTCCGACGAAATGTATTTCATACGTCGAATTTACGTTGAACGGCTGGAGGTGAACTGTATTGACTCGTAACTTGTTGAAGAATTCGAAATCATCATCTGAATTCATATCTTTTTGCCTGGCTTCGTACCACATCTCAAATTGGGCTTCGGAATGGAATTCTTTTTGCATAACTAGGGTTACGCTACGCGCAGAAGCTACAAAAGCGTTGAGATTAGCAATGAATACCGGGTAGTCATCTGACCCACCTTTTGCCTGTACAAACATTAGTGTTGCTTCATTGAGCTTTTGTTGAGTGTAGGTCACAGCAGCTCCCTAACCAAAAAAAAAGGCATTTCGTCGTTGCAACTTGGTGTCATAACTAATGTTACATAGATTATAAGATGTGTAATGATGGGAACAGGTGGATGTATCCCGTATAGTACCCCCCATGACCACTGACCTTTCAGCACGCGCGATCAAGGACGGCTTAGGCACCACCGTTATGGGCTGCCGTGTGCGGTCGTTGGCCAAGACCGGGAGCACCATGGACGTGGCCAGACGCATGGCTGAATCGGGGTGCAGGGAAGGCACGTTGATCGTCGCTGATATGCAAACCTCGGGGCGAGGTCGCTTCAACCGACCGTGGGCGTCACCGCCGGGAACCAACCTCACCTTCTCCATCGTGCTGCGGCCATCGCCGGAACTGCTGCGAGACGTGAACATGTCCGCCACTGTGGCCCTGGTGCGCTGCATTCGTGACGTGGCGGGACTTACCGCGACCGCTAAATGGCCCAACGACGTGCGTATCGGCGGTAAGAAGGTGTGCGGCGTGCTGGTTGAGGGTGTGTTGGCTGGCGCTCTTGTTTCCGGCCCCCACCCCGCCCCTCCCCCCAAGGGGAGGGAGCAAGACAGCTTTGCTGTTCTGGGCATCGGGCTGAACGTGAACTACGACCCCACCCCTGTGCTCGACCCTCCTGCGGTCGCGACAAGCCTCGCCTCGGAGCTAGGTCGGGACGTATCGCGACTGGACGTGCTGCGGGCGTTTCTGCGCACTTTCGATGCACTTTACAGAACGTTAGACGCCGGTGATTCGTTGTACCAGGAGTGGCGAAGCTGTTTGGATACCCTTGGCCAGCACGTCCGTGGGCGCCAGGGCGACCGCATCGAAGAAGGCATGGCCTCAGACGTCGACCGCAACGGAGACCTGATTCTGACTAGGGCGGACGGGTCAACGGTGTCGCTCAACGCTGGTGAAGTCCAGGGGATTCCCCTGGACCCACGTGAGCAACGCTAGGTGCATGGTATCGATGGGACAGGGTTGTGCCTGGGAGGGTTCGGATTCTTCGCTTTGCTCCGAATGACATAACGAAGAATTGAAGCTAGGCGTAGCTTGGGCTACACTAGATAGTACACTCGCTATCGCACGCGTATTCGCGTGTGTGTGTAAAGGCATGGAGGAACAGTGGAATCTCAGGGCGCTCAACGTCTACCGGGAATGCGAGACCTCTTTGAAGAGGAGAATCGTCGCAGTCGCCGTGTGCGGGATGGCTTACAGTCGTTCCTAGCGCTGTACGGCTATCACACGGTAGATACCCCTGTGGTCGAGCCTACCGACATCTTCCTCCGCAAGTCGGGCGGCGAGTTGGCCTCCCAGATGTACACATTCGTTGAACCGGGCGGGCACCAAGTCAGCCTTCGCCCCGAGTTCACGTCCCAGGTCATTCGCCTTTACCTGCAAGAAGAACGTAACCAGGCAACCCCTGTGCGATGGCAGTATGCGGGGCCGGTGTTCCGCTACAGCCCGGGCGAGACGCGCTATGGCAGACAGTTCACTCAGGTAGGCGCAGAGCTTATCGGCGCGGCTGGCGCATCGGCAGAGGCAGAGGTCATGGCGATGGCGTGCGGCGCGTTGGCATCGTTAGGTCTGGTATCGCATCGTGTGGTTCTGGGCGATGTGGGCGCGGTCTACGGTCTATTGAAGCAATTCAAATTGTCAGAGCGTGCGACCTACTTCCTGCTGTACTCGATGGGCGAACTTCGCGATGGCGAGGCAGGTCTTGAATCGGTGCGAGCACGGGGTCAGGAGCTTGGCCTCTTCGATTCAGATGAACGCCGAGGCGGCATGGAGGCCCTGGCCCAACACCTGGCAACGGCAGAAGCGAACGGCAACAATGATGGCTCCATCGGCGTGCGGACATCGCAGGAAGTCATGGAGCGGTTGGAGCGCAAACTTCAGTCGGTGGACAGTCCTGAACAGCTTGAGAGCGCTTTGGTGTTCACGCAGGCGATATCGGGAATAAAGGGATCTCCCAAGGAAACGTTGAAAGCAGCGAGAGACCTGGCGACGGCCCACAAACTGGACGCATCGCCCCTCTCGACGATTGATGAAAGCCTTGCAGCCTTCGCACTGCACGACCTGAAGGGTGTAGAGGTCAACATAGACCTGGGCCTGGCCCGGGACATTGCCTACTACACCGGCCCGGTGTTCGAGGTCTGGGCTGGCTCTGGCAACGGCGTCCGGCTGGCAGGCGGTGGCAGGTACGATGGTTTGGTGAAAGCCCTGGGTGGTCGCCAGGATGTTCCAGCCCTGGGCTTTGCCTGTACGCTGGAACTGGTCATGGACGCGTTGAACGATGATGCTGGCGAGGCTCGCCCGGCGAAACGGGTGCTCGTGGCTCCTCGAACGAACGCTGCGGTGAAAGCTACGCTACAGGCTGCTGCATCGCTGCGACTCGGTGGCGAGGTTGCTGCTGTGTCGCTCGAAGGGGCAGCGGACCAAGACGACGCACGAGGCCAGGGTTTTGAAGCGATAATCATGGTGGACGAAGACGGCACCAGCGAACGGATATGGCTCTAAGATGATGGAAACACGAAACGAATTACGATTAGCGATTCCCAGCGACGGCGCGCTCTACGAGCCGACGAACGAGTTCCTGCGTGCCAGCGGTATGCCGAACAAGCGTATCTCCGCACGAGGCTACACCGGGAAGATCGCAGCGGTTGAGGGTGTGAGCACCCTGTTCCAGCGAGCGTCTGACATCCCCGGCAAAGTGGAGGACGGCACGGCGGACTGCGGCATTGTGGGGCTTGACCGGTTCCTTGAATACCACCAGG
>CAUZTE010000148.1:0-4732 GCA_963582565.1 Dehalococcoidia bacterium
ATCGACCCAAGCCTCCGAGCGGCTTTAGCGAAGGCGTATCAGCTTTCCGATGAAGATGTGGATGGGATCTTTTCTGTGCTTCAAAGATTGGCCGGCATGGATCAGGCGCAGCGTAATACGATCATCGGGTTCTTGACTCCCATTACCGGAGACACTTGCTAATGACATATTCGCCCAATTTTAAAGAAAACAAACGGCGCGAGGCATGGGCCTTGGGAGTTGAGCACCGAGAACTGCTAGTGGCGAAATACAAGGCTGCTTTCGGCCTCACCGAACGCCCTCTCTTGAAAGATATCGTGGATGATGTCATTGAAGAAATCCAGGGGGCACGATTACTCAAAGGAGTATTGCACCTTGATACCTATGGGCAGACTGAACTGGTAAACGGCTCACCCGAAATCACCATCAACAGCCGGATCGCAAAGATTCCAGGAGTGAAGGACGCCCATGGGATTGCCCACATCACCAAGTGGCACGAGAGTTATCACGTGGCTCATGACTTGGACATCGGGCCGAAGGCACCTGGTGCCAGCCAATTGACGTTACCTGGGTTGGAGCAAAGCGCACCAAATATGATAATTTGTCGGCCCCACTCTGCCGGAGAGCCGTCAAACCTCGGTAAAGAATTCATGGCGGAGAACGCTGGTATCGCCGCTGCTATTTCCGATTCCGACCTTGAGAGATGTGAAGCGTTCTGGGAGTTCAAGCGCCTTGTTGCCGCTGGCGGTGACCTTGGTGGATCGGGCTTCGATCTTTTGTATAAGTCTGGCGAATTTATAGGTGTGAATCCATCGGCCCTTATCACTTACCTAGAAAAGAGGGGAGTCTATAGTCGGGTTCAGCAAAATGGGAAAACCCGGTTATTTGCGAACCCTCAAATGGATATCCGACTGGGCTAACGGTCCGTGTGTTAGGTGGAGTTGTGAATGATGAAGTTGGGAGGTTGATTTGGAATTAGATCGTCTAAATGTTCACCGGAATACCGAAGTGCTAATAGCAGCAGTGGTTGAGAAGTTGAGGGCCAACGACGCAGTGGTGCCCCAAGCGCATCGTGGCCACATTTCATGGCGTTGGGATAAAGGGAAGTTGGAAATAACGTTCAAACCTGAACTTTAGCCAGTAATCAAAATCTAGGTAACACTCGCTTGGGGCGGCGCATAGGCTCCCGGCATCTCTGGGAAGGAGGTGCGGGGAGCTTTTTTTGTGTAAATCGAAATCAGATATTAACCAACCTAAGATTCTCGGGCCTGAGGTCCAAGCCAATTGGTTATCCGGCCCGAGGACCTCGGCATGGGACAACCTGTGGCAGCACATTTCAACGGAAGTTTTAGCGAACCACGAAACTCCCAATTGCGGGGAGGACGTTGAGGAGGTGGATATCGATGCCTAACAATAATGCGCTCCTGATTCTCGAACGATTTGAGCAACGTGGACCTGTCCGGCAGGAAGGCCGAGGGTGGAAGACGAGGTGTCCTCATCCCGACCACGAAGACCGCGACCCCTCTTTTTTTCTGTATCCAGGAGGAGGGGGTAAGTGCTTCAGCCAGTGCGCCCAGTACTGGCCACCGCGAGAACTGGCATCACTTTTGGGAATTAGCTTGCCCCATTGGGATGGGGGGCTGACGCTCTCGGAGTTGGCAGAGGCCAAGGGCATTCCGGAAAACTTCTTTGGATCGTTAGGTGTAGCGAATGGATACGCCGGGACTGGAAAACAGCGTCGGGAATGTGTTGACATCCCCTACTCCAATGAAAAGGGCGAGATTGTTGCGGTACGAAAACGCCTGCGCCTCGAAGGCCAGGGCCGATACCTATGGAGACGGGGCGACCATCCAACGTTGTATGGGCTACCGTATTTGGCCGACATCAAGAGGACCGGAAAGGTTGTGTTGGTGGAGGGCGAAACTGATTGTTGGACCCTTTGGCACCACGGCATCCCATCTCTGGGTATTCCGGGGGCCTCAATGTGGCAATCAAAATATGCAGTTCTTCTAGAAGGGTTAGACGTCTATCTTTGGTGCGAGCCGGATGGCGGCGGCGATGGACTGCTGAAGTCGGTGTCAGCTGACTTGCCGAACTTGCGGTTAATTACAGCGCCGGAGGGAGCCAAAGATCCCTCTGAGTTGTACTTGCAAGTCGGCGATGGCTTCAAGCAGACGATGGAAAATCTTCTAACCGCAGCTCGTCCTTTTAAGGAATTCCAGGTTGAAGCGTTCACTGAAGAGGCCAGACAATCGCTGGCAACGGCGCAAGACCTGCTGGACAGCCCAGAACTGATATCGAAATTGTCTGAATCAATCGAGGTCTCTGGATATGCCGGAGATACGCGTCCAGCAATCATGGCTTACGTAGCAATATCGAGCCGACTTTTAAGATCACCCTTAAATCTTGCCTACATCTCCCAAAGCTCCGCAGGGAAGAATGCCGCGGTTGACGCTGCCCTTCCGTTCGTTCCGGAAACGAATTACTACTTGGTTCGGGCATCTTCACCACGCGCGTTGATCTATAACGACGAAGAATTCACTAACCGAATCGTTATCCTGACTGAAGCCGATAGCCTTCCCGAGGATGGCCCTGCCGCCAGCGCAATGCGGTCTCTGATGTCCGACGGAGAGATGTCGTATGAGGTTACAGAGAAGGGAGAAGACGGGCAGCATCACACTAGGAAGATAGTCAAGAAAGGGCCAACTGGGTTAATCACGACCAGCACCAAACCCCTTGGCGACCAGGCCAGCACCCGTACTTTCACCGTTACCATACCCGACTCGGTGGAGCAGACTCGGGCCATCATGCATGTGCATGCCAGTCGGGCGGACCAGGGTCTTCCGGAGCTTGATTTCAGCGCATGGCTAGCACTACAGCGTTGGCTGGAACTAGCGGGCGAGAAAAGGGTGGTCGTCCCTTTTGGTCACAGTCTGGCCGACTTGGTTACCGCCACTTCAGTCCGTATGCGCCGCGACTTCAATCAACTGCTCATAGTGATTCAAACGATTGCAATGTTGCATCAACGTCTCCGGAATAAAGATGGACAGGGCAGGATTATCGCGACTATCGCCGATTACCGAGAGGCACGGTCGCTTCTGGATGAAGTGTTCACCACCACTGTCAGCGAAGGAGCGACTCCTGCTATCAGGGAGACGGTTGAGGCGGTCCGTTACCTCTCGCCGACCGGAAATACTGTGATGCAAATCCAGCTTATGTCGGAGTTAAAACTAGGGAAATCTGTAGTCCATTACAGGGTGGGTCGGGCGTTGAAAGGAGGTTGGCTTGTGAACCAAACGACAATTAAAGGTGCCCCCGCTCAGTTGGTACTGGGCGAACCGCTACCCGATGGTAATCCGCTTCCACACCCAGATGAGCTTGTGTGTGTAGAGAACCCCGAAAGTGATTCGAACCTTCGAACCGTGCCTGAGATTGACCAGGGTTCGAATGAGGGTTCGAATGAAGATTTCAACCCAATCGCACCTAATTCAGGCGTGGAACCACCAGGGTTCAACCGAGGGTTCGAACGGTTCGAACCGATTCCGGTGAGTACTACACACACAACAGCCCTAGTCAAAATCTCGGAGGGTCCATTGCCGTGGGATCCCTTCTTGGATGAGGAGAAGGACAATGAACCGAACGTTAACTGAAAACATAGACCGTGGCCGTGCCGCAATCGACTTGGCCCGGCAGCGGGGACGTGACACCACCCAATGGGAACTGTCCCTAGCGGACCTGGAGCGGCAAAAGATGTTGGCATGGGCTTCGGAGTTAGCTGAGCGTGAGCTTGTTCTCTTGGTGCCAATCTACTTTGAAGAGGAGCCGCTGCGGCCCGTTGCGATAACTGAGGTCTCCAAGTTCACAGTAAGGAACCTTAGATTTATTGCCAAGGCTGGTCTGGAGCGGCAACTCGGTGGGTGGCACATTTGGACTTCTGACTGGTGGACAGAACGAGAACACGCCGCATTAGGTTCTCTGGAAGCACTCAGGAAGGCCATGGATGTCCGACTCGACAGTCAGTGGTCTGGGCGATGAAAGCGAACGACACTTGTACGAGCAAAATCCCTGGTCAACGGCAGTACAACCGCCGTGGTGGCCGCCCCGGACTAACTGTGGACTTTGAGGCGGTTTGTGACGCCGTCGTTAAGGCAAGGAAGCGCAGTGGTGAGACCATCACCGACGTGGCGACTCGATTTGGTGTGAGCCGGGGTTGGATCCACAAATGGGTTTATCCTTTACTCGACGAGTAGGGAGAGCTTCTCTCGTTCCACCACCCCCACCAAGGAACCATACCCGGGTGGGGTACTGGTGGGGTAATGGGGGGCTCAGCCAGAACATGACCATTCCACGACAACTATCCCTAGGGGAAGCTATTGGGCAGATAAAGGGAAAAGCCCAGCCGAAACCCCGTCCGGTGTCTCCAGGCCGTCCAAGGCGGGAACTGGACATAGAACTGCTTAGGGAGCTACGCGCTAAGGGTTACGGGTACAAGAGGATCGCCGGGGAATATACCCGGGTCACCGGTGAGTACATCAGCCACGCCACTGCGAGAGAGCGGCTGGTTGATGGTTAGTACTCAGCCTGGAATTGTGGACGGTTATATCGGGAAAATCGGGGTTCGACGATTAGCCTGACCTGTCGTATAGTTCTCCAATCTATTCAGCGTCGGAGGATATTATGATTTTTCATGTAATGGCTCAGCATTATTGGGATACTTGTGATGGAGCAAGGCGAGCAAAAAGTGACCCTGATG
>CAUZTE010000149.1:0-4707 GCA_963582565.1 Dehalococcoidia bacterium
GATTGGGGTTAAAGAACCACGATGCTTTGCGCAGGTAGACAAAGAAGGGAATGAGCACCAGGAGCCACAATGCGCCAAGCAGGTAACCGGCGACTACATCGCTAGGCCAGTGCTCTTGGACGTGGACTCGGGAAGCACCCACCAGGAGCAAGAACCCTAAAAGTAAAACTCCACCTACCAGCAGAAACTTAGGTCTCAACCCGTAGTAGCCTGCTATAAACAACCAGAAACCGAACATAACGGTGCTGCCGAAAACGTGTCCGCTGGGATAGCTGGGGTGGTCATTGATGGAGTCAGACGGCCTTCCCCTACCCACCCACTCACCAAATGTGCCGTCTCCCATGTAGACGACCAAGCCCAGGATCATCCAAATAACGAACAGCGCTTTGGCCTCACGACTAAGGCCCAACAACCAGAGGAAACCCACAGCAAACAATGCCATCAGTAGTCCCGGAATGTTGTTTGTCAGAAAGGAAACAAACTGAAACAGACCAACCAGCCCGGGAGCGTCCCAACCAGCAATCCAATTCAAAGTTCTGAAGTCTAGTGAGGACTCAGGGTTGTCCTCAATTGCCACGGTAAGCACTGCGAGGACGGCAACAAGCATCCCGACCGCCGCGATCCATAATGCCAACCATATTCTTTTGGAAGCCACAGGGTTCTGTGTTTGGTTATTCGTGGCCATACCATCCATACTCATGATTGTTCATCGGCTACATAATATATGATGCGAGTAGGTTGCGCCGGATGCGAGAAGGCGTTTACGACTAGTTTTCTTGGGCCGCGGTGGCGATGACCTCCATGGTGGCCTGGAGCGCAGTTTCTCGGTTGGGTCCGACGATGACCGGGTGGGCCATCAACTCGCCAAAACCGTAGGAGAGCCACTGTTTCATCTTCGTCTGGATCTGCTCTTCATTGCCCCAGATCACCGTGGCGTCCACCATCGCATCGCTCCACGTGCCTTCGGAGACTTCGGGGAATCCGGCATCAGTGAACATCTGGGCGTAGAACGGCGATTTGGGATAGTTGCCCATCTGCTCACGGACGGCTGAGCGCACCTCTTCAGGGTCTTCGCTAAGGCACACTGGTACGTGGGCGATGAGGGGTGGGGTGGCTTTGCCAGCCTTCTCCGCTCCCCGTTTCATGGCTGGCAATGCGATGTCCCGGAGGTAGTTGGCCGGACACACCCACGATAGAGCTGCGATGCCCCGCGCGCCACAGAACTCGAATGAACCCGTACGAAGCGCAGAGGCCATGATTGTGGCCTGAGCCGGGTCAGCGATCTTGGTGTGGGCGTTGTAGAACTCGCCATCGAACTGCACGTCGCCGTTGGCGAGGAGGGTTGAAACGATGTCGATGTACTCACCCAATCGACTCAGCGGCTTATCGAAGGTGTAGCCGTAGGTGTTCTCGATAGTGGCTTTGTGCGATGGCCCGATGCCCAGGCGGAAGCGACCAGGTGCCAGGCTGGCAATGGCGTTGGCTTGCTGGGCCATGATGATGGGGTGTCGCGGCATGTTGGGCACGATGGCGGTGCCCATAAGGATGCGCTTGGTCTGCACTGCCGCAGCCGCATAGGTGGTGAGGACATCGCCGCCGCTTGCTCCACCGATGGTCATCCATACTGCGGGGATACCCATATCCTCCGCTTGCTTGATGCGGTCGACCACCAACTGTGCGTTGGCTTCTGCGATAACCAACCCGATATTTGCCATTGTGTCTTCCTTATTTGCTTACTTGCCCTGAACCAGCGGCATGCCGTGGTGCTCACGAACCTCGTTAATCATCTGAAGGACACGCTCGCGGTAGGGAGCGTAGGTCAGCTCAAACTCGGTAAGAAGTCGACTGTTATCCACCAGGAAGTTGTCCGAGTGCTCGATACCGCCCTCGTCGTCGAAGGTGATCTGGGAGTCCGGGATGAACTCGCGCACGATGTCGGCAATCTCGCCCAGGCTGATGGGCGTGCCACCGGCGTTGTAGACCTCGTAGGCGGAGGAGTCGGCCAGCGTCACGCGGGTGAACACCTCAGCAATCTCGTCCACGTGTAGGGGCAGTTTTGTCATTTGCTTGTGCGGGAAATTGACCGGTAGTCCCTCGGCGGGAAGCACGATGGCCAGCACGTGGTCCGTGGAGCCGCGCACCTTGTCGTAGCCGGTCACATTGGGAGGCCTGATGCCGGTGATGTTCATACCGTAGATGCGGTTGTACTGCGATGCCTGGTACTCATTGAACATCTTGTGCTTTGCGTACTGGCGGGTGCCGTACATGGCGTCGTCCTCAGTGGTCATGCTGTCGCCGAAGTTGGTCTGTAATCCGCTGACGGCGATGGAGCTTGCGTAGGTGATGCGTTTCACGCCGCAGAGGCGCGCCGCCTCAAAAACGTTGTCCATACCCATGATGTTGAGACGCATGGTGAAGTGGGGCGTGTCCTCTCCGGATCCCAGGAGGTAGGCCAGGTTCATGATGCGGTCAGGCTTGGCCTCCATGATGGCTTTGATGACGTCCTCAAAGTTGGTGATGTCTCCTGCGATGATTCGGACGGCGTCGCCCTGTTCGCTGAAGTTGGCCGTGGTGGGATTGATGTCCACCACCACCACCTGCTCGCCCCGCTGGACCAGGCGAGGGATAGTGCGCCTGCCGATGAAGCCTGTGCCGCCGAAAACGAGCGTAGTCATGAGGCCTCCTTTTGTTTGCGGGAGTGAACTAAAGGGGTCTAGCCGGCCAGCAGTGATGCGAGGTCGTCCGCGCTTGTTTGGCCAGCAGCTGCCAGCGTTCGGAGTCTGGCGGCGCGGTCTGCAAGTTCTGTGGCGGAAGCCGTCAGGAGCGTCGGCGTTCCGACGATGTCAAAGCTGTCACTGGCTTCGTTCCACTGGTGGAGCATCTGGGCCGCTGGCGTGCCGCCGGTGACGTTGGATACCTCCCAGACGCTTGCGACTCTGCGCAGCAGCGGCTTCTCCATAGTACCGCGCATTGCCAGGAACACCAGGTAGCGGATACGAGCGAGGTCGTCGTCCGTGAGAGGGCCGTGGGAGCGTAGTTCGTAGAACAGGTCCTCCGGCGTATCAGCGTGCAGGGTTCCCGCGATGGAGTAGCCCTTTTCAGCCGTCTGAAAGACCTGCATGACCTGCTCGCCCCGGAGATAGGTGGGCATGTGGTTACTGAACTCGGCCACCACGATGTACCCGCCGGTGACGGACGTCTTCAGGCTATCGAACTGCTCTGTTTCACCTGACAGGTCGTGCAGCGCGACATCGCCCGGAAGCATGCCAAGGATGGCGTTGGTGTTGGTGCTCTTTCCAGCCTGGCGAGGTCCTGCGGCGACAATGAAGGAGCTGCGGTCGTCCATTGCTCCCCACATCGTCGCTGCCATCTCAGCACTCATAGTGCCGTTCTGTATCAAATCAAGAACCGTCAATCCACCTGGCATAACACTCCCCTTTTATTGGTCTGAAGTAGAGCCACTTAAAACTCGGTGATAACGCCTCGTCCGGGAAGTCCTGCTTCCAGGTCTGCATAGGCCTCGTTGATCTGGTCCAGGGTGTAGTGCTTGCCCTCCAGCGTGTCCAGGTCGATCTTGCCCGAGCGGTAGAGGTCTACCATCACGTTGAAGTCCACGCGGGGCCGAGCGGAGCCGTAGAAGCTGCCCTTCAGCGTCTTTTCAAACCGCACCAGTTCCACGGGGTTGATGACCGGGTCTGACCCGATGGGCGAGATGCCGATAACAACGGTGGTGCCGCCCTTCTTGGAGGAGTTGTATGCCGTTTCAATGGTCTCCGCGCCGCCGAATGCTTCAAAGGTGAAGTCTGCACCTAGGCCGTCCGTCAGTTCCTTGATGGCTGCAACGGGGTCACCGTTGGTGGGGTTCACAAAGTGTGTGGCACCGAACCGGCCTGCGAACTCAAGCTTTCCATCGTCGATGTCAACGGCAATGATCTTGGTTGCTCCGGCGAGTCGAGCGCCCTGGAGTACGTTGAGGCCGACGCCGCCACAGCCGACGACTGCCACGGTGCTGCCGGGAGTGACCTTGGCACCGTAGATGACGCCACCAACGCCGGTGGTCACGCAGCAACCAATGTAGGCCGCCTGAGGGAATCCGACATCGTCAGGGATGGTGACGCAACCGCTCTCCGGGACCACGGCTTCCTGAGCGAAGCAGGCTACCTTGCCCATGTGGTGGATGCGCTCGTCGCCCTTGTGCAGGCGAGTGGTGCCATCAAACATCAGGGGGCCCGTGGAGAAGTGGGCATCGCACATGTTGGAGCGGCCCGTGAGGCAATACTTGCATCGCCCACAGTTGGGTACGAAGGAGAGAATGACGCGGTCGCCAACCTTCAGCGTCGTGACGCCCTCACCAATCTCGATGACCGTGCCGGAACCCTCGTGGCCCAGGACTGTTGGTTCCAGAATGCGAGCCTCGCCCTTCATGTAGTGCAGGTCGCTCCTACAAATGCCAGCAGCGCCTATCTTCACCCTGACTTCACCTGCCTTGGGCGGGTCAAGCTCCACCTCTTCAATCGTCAGTGGCTTGCCTGCTCCGCGAAATACTGCAGCTTTCATATCGACGGCTCCTTAATGCGATTTTGGGCAGAATTTACGTAGGGGTTTCTGTTTGCGGCCAGCTTCTACCCTACGTGTGCACTCGTCAAGAGTCTATGCAGGTTATGAATACGTCTTGCCGAAATTCAGGCGAGTGTGACACAATCCACG
>CAUZTE010000150.1:0-4652 GCA_963582565.1 Dehalococcoidia bacterium
GTTCTGCCCTACCCAGGCTATGTAGTCCTGGTTCATGATGTGGGTATCGATCCATCGACCCGTCTCCTCGTCGACCAGTGGGGATGTCCAGTACGGGATGCGTTCCTGCTCAAAGGGTTCATCCCCGGGGACAGGGTTATTGAACCAGGCAACACTCAGGGTGTTCTCATCATCGATCGGAACACGCCACTCGAAGTGGGCAGTATACAAGGCATTAGGCCAGAGGCAGACGCGGCCAACGGTCCACTGTTCGTCGTCTTCTGTACCGCCCTCAGAAACTCTATGGTACGAAAGCCCCCAATCGAATTCACCAAACCCAACTTTGAGGTGGGGTCTCGGTTCACGAGTAGCACCGTTCGTGAGATAGTGGGACCACCGTCCGTGTAACCACTCCAAATGCACCGGGTCAATACTGTTCTCCTGGCACTGTAACCAGTTGCACGGTATCTCCGTGAATGAAACCTGCTTGTAGCCTTGATCACTAAAAATGTCCCAGTCGGGTACCAGCGGTGCCGGGTCAGGTCCCATGTACGCCCAAAGAAGTCCAGCTTTCGGTTCTATTTTGTACGCCTTGATAGAAATCTTGTCCTTGAAGTGGGCTTCCGGATACGCCACCTCTTCAAAGGGTTGTTCTATGCATGCTCCCGTTTCATCGAATAACCACCCATGATAATTGCATCGCAGGCCACATTCTTCCAGAATCCCGTAGGACATATCCGCACGACGGTGCGGGCAGTGCAGATCAACAAGGCCATAGGTGCCGCTCTTGTCCTTGTATAGCACCAGATCCTCGCCCATCAGGCGCACCGTCTTGGTGGGGTTGTCGTCCAGTTCTGACTGAGCAGCCAGCGGCATCCAGTAGCGGCGCATCAACTCACCCATCAGGGTGCCGGGTCCGACTTCCATCAAAAGCTTGTTTTCTTCTGCTGAAATCATGGTTCTCCTCTTTCTCCCCCCAGACGATTCACCACTATGACATTTTAGGCACAAGTGTACACATATTACTAATGATCAGCCATTTTGGCTACGACACCCTTAGGCTAGGCCGCGGCTTTACGCCTTGGCTGCTGCTGCGCGATCAGCCCAGATCTTGTCCATCTCATCCAAGATGGCTTGCGGCTGCTTTGCCAGGTGGACGTTCCGAGGAGCCTTACCGTCTTTGGTCTCACCAAAGGCAGGGCCGGCGTTGTTACGACCTTGCTTAGGCAAATAGAGTTCTTTGTTCTGCTCCGGGTCCCGGATGATGGCCTTAGGCTCGCCACCGTCAGCGACGATCCGGGCCTCTTCCAGCATCCGACGGCGCATCAGGATGATGCCACCATCGCTGCCGCCCAGGTGCTCCTGCGTCCGGTCTGCCAGAGCGTTCTGCCCTACCCAGGCTATGTAGTCCTGGTTCATGATGTGGGTATCGATCCAACGGCCTGTGTCCTCGTCTATCAGGGGTGATGTCCAGTACGGTATCCGCTCCTGCTCAAAGGGCTCGTCACCGGGTACAGGGTTGTTGAACCAGGCGACGCTCAGCATATTCTCATCGTCGATGGGTACACGCCATTCGAAGTGTCCCGTGTACAACGCGTTGGGCCAAAGGCATACACGTCCGACGGTCCACTGCTCGTTTTCCTCATCGCCACCCTCAGAGACGCGATGGTAGGACAGGCCCAATTCAAACTCACCAAATCCCACCTTGAGGTGTGCCTTAGGCTCTCGGGTGGCTCCGTTGGTGAGGTGGTATGACCATCGACCATGCAACCACTCAAGGTGCACCGGGTCGATGCTGTTCTCCTGGCCTTGGAACCAGTTGCAGGGAATCTCCGTGAAGATGATCTGCTTGTATCCTGATTCGCTGAAGACATCGTAGTCAGGAATGAGTGGTGCCGGGGCTGGGCCCATGTACGCCCAGAGCATGCCAGCCTTGGCCTGCAAGCCATAGGCCTTGATAGTTATCTTTTCCTTGAAGTGGGCTTCAGGATACGCGACCTCTTCAAAGGGTTGTTCTATGCATGCGCCGGTCTCGTCGAAGCGCCAACCATGGTAATTGCAACGGATGCCGCACTCCTCAATGATGCCGTAGGACAGGTCCGCTCGACGATGTGGGCAGTGCAGGTCTACAAGGCCATACGTACCGCTCTTGTCCTTGTACATGACCAGGTCTTCGCCCATCAGACGAATACGCTTGATCGGGTTGTCCTCCAATTCTGCTACAGCACCGATGGGCTGCCAGTATCGGCGCATCAGCTCGCCCATGAGCGAGCCAGGGCCGACCTCCATTAAATGCTTGTTTTCTTCTGCTGAAATCATATTGCCCTCTTTCTCCCCCCCGGGTACTCGTTAGGCCAATTTATTATGACAGAGTGTACACAATTCAACACGAAACGACCATTAACGATGTTAATGGTCGTTTCGTGTATTAAGGCTACTTACTTCTTTGAAGCGGTGGATCCGTGCTCAGCCCAAATCTTGTCCATCTCGTCCAGAACTTCTTTTGGTTGCTCCGCCAGAAGGGTCGTTCGCGGCGCCTTGCCGTCTTTGCCCGCAATCAATGAAGAGCCGTCAGCTGCAGCGGTTGCGCGGTTGCGTCCCTGCCGTGGAAGGAAGATCTGCTTGTTCTTCTCAGGGTCCCGGATGATTGCCTTGGGTTCACCACCGTCAGCAACGATGTGTGCTTCCTCCAGCATGCGACGGCGCATCATGATGATGCCTGCATCGCTGCCGCCAAGGTGCTCCTGCGTGCGGTCCGCCACGGCGTTCTGTCCGACCCAAGCTATGAAGTCCTGGTTCATGACGTGAGTGTCCACCCAGCGTCCGGTCTCCTTATCTACCAAAGGCGATGTCCAATAGGGTATACGTTCCTGCTCAAAGGGCTCATCACCAGGAACAGGGTCGATCAACCATGCTACGCTGAGTGTGTTCTCATCGTCGATGGGCACACGCCACTCAAAGTGACCTGTGTAGAGAGCGTTGGGCCAGAGACAGACACGGCCGACGCTCCACTGCTCGTTTTCCTCATCGCTGCCCTCAGAGACCCGATGATAGGACAGGCCCTGCTCGAACTCACCGAAGCCTACCTTGAGGTGGGCCTTTGGCTCTCTTGAAGCGCCTTTGGTCAGGTGGTAGGACCATCGACCGTGCAGCCACTCGAGGTGAACGGGGTCGATGCTGTTCTCCTGGCACTGGAACCAGTTGCAGGGGATCTTTGTGAACGAAATCTGCTTGTAACCACGATCGCTGAACACGTCCCAGTCAGGCACAAGCGGCGCTGGCAATGGACCCATGTATGCCCAGAGAAGGCCAGCTCTAGCCTCTACTTTGTACGCCTTGATGGTTATCTTTTCCTTAAAATGGGCCTCTGGATAGGCGACCTCTTCAAAGGGCTGCTCTATGCATGCGCCTGTCTCATCGAAGTGCCAGCCGTGGTAGTTGCACCGTAGTCCACACTCTTCAAGGATGCCGTATGACAGGTCGGCTCGACGGTGCGGACAGTGTTGGTCCACAAGCCCGTAGGTCCCGCTCTTGTCTTTGTACATCACCAGATCCTCGCCCATGAGTCGCACGGGCTTGATCGGGTTATCGTCTAATTCAGCGACGGCGGCCACTGGTTGCCAGTAGCGGCGCATTAGATCGCCCATGAGCGTGCCCGGACCAACTTCCATTAGTTGCTTGTTATCTTCTACCGAAATCATCTTGTCCTCTTTCTCCCCCACGGCGCACGCCCGTATTGCAGCGCTGGTCAAGTCTACACAATGTGGCTACGTATGGCCACCACGGTGCATAAGCGAGTATCGATGCCCTTGAGCACCGGCCACGTTTCGAGCACTTGGCAGCTTCAGTGGTGAGGGTGACACGGGCGGTGCGTGACCCTACACTACCCGCACCAAACCAAACCAATGATTGGAGCGAGAGATGGCAACATTCAAGTTGAACGTGATCGAAGCGTCCCAGATAGGCAGTCGAAAGCTCAACGAGCCGACATACGCCCCGGCGTACATAGGCTCTGGTGCTGGCGCAGGCGATAGTCTACTACGAGTGTGGCGAGTGCGGCGTTCGTCTGGCAGAGGACCTGCAGCGTGATATCACTGACGAGGTTATCAAGTGCCCCCAGGGCATCGCCCTGAACGAGACCCCTGCCGGCTAGGCAGGCTGAGCCTGCACCCGTGTTCCCTGACGGTGACCAGGGCGATGCCCTGGACCCATATGTCCCGATGATATTGGGTGGCCTAGGCTCCACAATATCTATTCGGTTGCTACGCTTCCTCAGAATGACACGCGTCTTCACCCCACGCGGGCGTTGCGTTATGTTGACTCCCCCCTAGCTACGCAGTACGCTCGAAGTAGCTCCTAACCGCCGTACTATCGGCTGCTGTCATCAGCCCGGCGCAAGGCGCGCGAGGGTAGACCTAATGACCGATTTCTTCACTTCTCCTATTTCTACATTCATATTTGCCGTGGTTGGCGCGTACCTCCTGGGCGCGCTACCACTTGCCGATCAGCTGAGCCGTCGACATGGCGTGGACATCTTTGCTGTGGGCTCCGGGCTGGCAGGCTCCTCCAACGTTCGCAGGAGCGTGGGCAAACTCCCGGCCATGACCGTGATGATAGGCGACATGGCGAAGGGTGCGTTGGCCGTGGCTTTCGGCAGCCTCCTGGGGTTGGAC
>CAUZTE010000151.1:0-4633 GCA_963582565.1 Dehalococcoidia bacterium
TGCCGACCGTGCAATGCCGCTTACTACGATCAAAGCAGTTATGCAGTCGTTTGTGGATGCGCTGCCCTTCACCCTGACCAAGGCGCAGTCGCGCTCATTGAAAGAAGTTCTTAAGGACATCGCCGCTGAGATTCCGGCCCGCCGACTGGTGGAGGGCGAAGTAGGCAGCGGTAAGACGGTAGTCGCCTTGGCAGCTATGATCATCGCCGTGGCCCATGGTCATCAGGCGGCCATCATGGCCCCAACAGAGATTTTGGCACAGCAGCACTTCCAGACCATTTCCGGGCTGCTGCAAGGTATGGTCAGACCCATCAACGAGCCGAACAACCTGGTCATCGAGATGGATTCCCTGCCAAAGCCGATGTCCATTGGGTTGATACTTGGGAGCCACACCAAGCGCCAGAAGGACGAGATGAAGCGCAAGATGGAAGACCACGCTGTGGATATCCTAGTGGGGACCCATGCCCTCATCCAGGGCGATGTGAATATCCCTGACCTGGCGCTGGCGGTGGTAGACGAGGAACATCGGTTCGGTGTAGCGCAGCGTGGTGCCCTGGGCGGCAAAGGACGACGGCCCCACTTGATCAGTATGTCGGCAACGCCCATCCCTCGTAGCCTAGCGCTGACGTTCTACGGCGACATGGACATCTCCATCATCGATGAGCTTCCTCCTGGCAGGACGCCCAACCAAACTCGATGGCTACGCCCCGATCAACGGGACCAAGCCAACCGGTTCATCCGCAAGGAGGCTGCTGCGGGGCACCAGGCCTTCGTGGTATGTCCGCTCATCGACGAGTCTGATTCGCTGCAAACGAGCGCCGCCGTGGAAGAGTATAAAAGGCTTTCAGAAGAAACTTTCGCAGACCTGAACGTCGGCCTCCTGCACGGCAGAATGAACCTGAAGGAAAAGGGCTCAGTCATGGAGAAGTTCAGGGCAGGAGAGATAGACGTGTTGGTCGCAACCCCTGTGGTTGAGGTAGGAGTGGATATCCCAAACGCCACCGTCATGATGGTGGAGGGGGCCGACCGCTTCGGACTATCTGCGCTGCACCAACTGAGAGGCAGGGTGGGTCGCAGCGATGCCCAGGGCTACTGCATCTTGATGGCTGACAAACCATCGGAAGACGCTCAGGCGCGGTTGTCCGTGATGGAGCGGGAGTCTGATGGCTTTCGAATAGCTGAAGAAGACCTGAAGCTGCGTGGGCCGGGTGAACTGACCGGGACACGACAGAGTGGGATACCTGACATGAAGCTAGCAAGCCTCCAGGACACGGACTTGCTATCGGCGGCGAGGGAGGAAGCCAATGCAGTCCTCTCGCGTGACACCACGTTGGAGCTACCTGAGCACAAGTTGATAGGAGAAGCGCTCCATCGACTAACAGCAAAAGCTGACGAAGAAGAGGCGGAGGCCCTTGCAGCAAAAGGGAAGTCTCGCGCATAGGGAATAGGTTGCGTTATACTTTGAGTGGTCAAGTTTCCCAATGACCTTATCCTGATTAATGGGATGAGGCCATTGTATTTTTAGCGGTGGCAATGCCACCTGAGAGATAAGTACACCAATGCACCTTCGCGACCTGGTAGCTTCCCGGCTTGTTGATGCCCTGACCCGCGCGCAGTCTGACAAGACATTGCCGTCTGTGCCCGTGCCTGATGCGATGGTTGAACGTCCACAGAATGTTGATCATGGCGATTTTGCCAGTAGCGCCCCACTGAAGCTGGCGCGCACCATGCACATGAACCCCATGGAGATTGCGGAAAAACTGGCAGCGCAGGTGGAAACCGACCAGGAAATCAGTGCCGTTGAAGTAACTGCTCCTGGGTTCATCAACATCACCATTGCACCAGAGTGGCTGCAAGAACAGGTGAACGATATATTGGCTCAAGGTGATGCCTTCGGCTCTACAGAGACCGGTAAAGGACAAACAATCCAGGTAGAGTACGTAAGCGTCAATCCCACCGGCCCCCTCCATGTGGGTCACGCCAGGGGTGCAGTCCTTGGCAGCGTGTTGTCATCGGTTCTAGGAGCCGCGGGCTATGAAGTATCCCGCGAGTACTATCTGAACGATGCTGGCAACCAGATTAACCTCTTCCATCAATCGTTGTTCGCCCGATATCTACAGGCCCTCAAAAAAGACGCCGATATGCCGGACAACGGCTACCGAGGCCAGTATCTGATAGACCTGGGCCAGGAGATGGCTGAAACCCACGGGACCAAGTTCTTCGATATGGAAAACGACAAAGGAGCAGTTGCGCTTGGGGCTATAGGCATTGAGCGCATGATTGAGAACATCAAAGAGGATTTGGGATCTCTGCAGGTTGGTTTTGATGTCTGGTTCAGTGAGACCAGCCTCTACACGGACAAGTACTACGACACTGTGATGAAAATGCTCACGGACGGCGGTCACGTCACCCAACGAGAAGGAGCAACCTGGTTTGGTTCCAGTGCATTGGGTGAGGAGAAGGACAACGTCCTCATTAGGTCAACGGGCGTGCCAACGTACTTCGCATCTGACGCCGCCTACCACTATCACAAATTTGTAATTCGAGGCTTTGATCGCGTCATAGACATCTGGGGCGCAGACCACATGGGCCACATTGACCGTGTCAAAGCGGTTGTGGGCGCCCTGGGTATAGATTCCGGAAAACTTGAAGTCATCATCGGGCAGATGGTGACGCTGAAGCGCGGCGGAGAAACGGTGAAGATATCGAAGCGCACCGGTGACATGATCTCGCTGAAAGAGTTGGTAGAAGAAGTGGGCTCTGACGCCTGCCGGTTCTTCTTCCTTGCGCGGTCCGCTGATGCGCAGATGGACTTCGACCTAGAACTGGCGGTCAAGGAATCGCAGGACAACCCTGTGTACTACCTTCAGTACGCCCATGCACGTTTGGCTGGCATCCTGCGCAACGCAGCAGAGGGCGGCAAGACATTCGACAAGGGTGACATCCACCTGCTATCAACCCCGGAAGAGTTGACGCTAATCCGACATCTGCTGATGTTGCCAGAGGTAGTGGATTCTATCGTCGAGACCATGGAGCCGCACCACCTGCCCCATTACACCATGGAGCTTGCCACTGCGTTCCACTCCTTCTACGACCGATGCAGGGTGATTACCGACGATGAAGCGTTGACGAGCGCCCGCCTCAAGCTGTGTGAAGCTGCTCGAATCGGCTTTGCCCGCTGCCTGTCTTTGATGGGCATGAACGCCCCGGACAAGATGTAAGCAATCATAGTCCGTACCAAGAGGCCGATAACCTTTTCAGCCGATGTTCGTTGTTTTCAGTGTGAGTAGCATAAGGTGGCAAGCTACCTGGCACGGGAGTGAACTACGCAAATGACACAGAGAAACGATACCAGGGGTTCCACCCTCTGCATAGGCCTGTTAATTGGCTCCCTTGCCGCTGTTGTCACTGCATTGGTCTCCCTGCCCCTCCATTCACCCCATGACGGCTTATTGAACACGGGGTCTGTTGTGTCAGCGGCATTGGTTACTGGCGCCTTCTCAGGGCTGGTTTGGAAAGCAATGCCCTCCGGGCAGGCCAGGTTGATCCGGTTCATCCTGGTGGAGCTCGTGACGTTCGGCATCGTAGTGGGAGCAGCCTTTGCTGCGGAGACACAAATCGATAGAGCCATTTCGTTCGTATTACCCTTGGTGGCAATAACCATTGGAATCCAGACCATCGGCATTCCGTTACTGGCGAAAGCCGATCGCCTGGTGCGCTGGCAGTTGGTAATCCCTGCCCTGGTGATAGCGTTGACCATTGGGGCAGTTTTCGCTGGGGTTGGCGACCAGGAAAGCGGAAGGTTGGAACTACCACCGCGATCCACCAACATCGGGCCAGGCGGGTACATTTAGAAAAGCACATTTATCGCTAATCGCAGGAGAGTAACAATGCAGATGGTGTTTGGAAGAAATCGGGCGGTCATATTCGGCTTAATGCTTCTGTTGAGCCTGATTCTGGCAGCATGTGGCTCGTCTGGTAGTGATGAGACCAGTACCACCGCAGGAGCTGTTTCACCGACGCAAGCGGCCCCTGCAAGCGCCACTACGGTACCACAGCCGACCGTGAGACCTACGGACACTCCGGCTACTGCCGTTGCTACAGAGGCTGCGGGTGAGACTATAGCGCCAGTCTTCAACGATGCCCGGGCTATCGGCGATGTTGATGGCGTGACATTCGTAGTGACCAATGAATCGGAGGCCACGTTCACCGTGGGTGAGCAACTGACACGTCTGCCTTTGCCGAACGATGCCGTGATGAGGACGAATGCCCTAACCGGCGAGGTGTTCCTGGACGGGAGACCTTCAACGATCACTATGGATATCCATCAACTGGAAAGCGACCAGGATCTGAGGGACAACTGGGTTAGGACACGGATGTTCCCTGTGAACAGGACTGCAACGTTCATCCTAGACACCGCGGCTCCATTGCCAGATGGCTTCTCTGACGGCGAGGCAAGCTCGTTCACCATCTCCGGGACGCTTAAGATCAATGGCACCTCAGTACCCCTGGAGTTCGAGATGGAGGCAAGGGACGATGGCGATGTGCTGTTTATCCTTGGCAGGACAACGTTTGAGTGGTCAGACATTGATATGGGTGTGCCGAGTAGCAGAGGGACGATCTCTGTAGAGGA
>CAUZTE010000152.1:0-4623 GCA_963582565.1 Dehalococcoidia bacterium
TACTCAGCAGTCGCCGGGTAGATGAGGTCTTTTTCAAGGAGTGAGAGGAACAGGTCTCCCACGACCTTGGCGTGGTTCTCCGTTCCTGTTGACGTGTACTTATCGAAAGAGATACCGAGCTTCTCCCAGACATCAAGGTACTGAGCATGGTACTTGGAGACTACCTCTTGGGGCGTCAGACCTTCTTGCTCTGCGCGGATGGTGATGGGCGTTCCGTGCTGGTCCGTTCCAGACACCATGAGCACATCGTTTCCCTTGAGTCGATGGAATCGAGCGAAGATGTCCGCCGGTAGATATGCTCCGGCTATTTGGCCAAGGTGCAGAGGGCCATTGGCGTATGGCCACGCCACACCGATGAAAATTCGTTCCGACACAGTAGGCTCCCGTAGTTGATTGAGGCTGAGGAAATTCTAACACAGGGATGAGGCCGTTGTACCTAGATGTAAGGGCTTTGGGAAGTTATCGCGATGTTATGACTTATACGTGAAACAAGGAGGTCTAACTCCGGGTAAAGCTATAGAGCCTAAGTCGCTCAGAAGATGAAGATGGGGTTCTCCGTGGTGATGGTGCGGGTCTCGGCGGCGATGCCGGAACGTAGGTAGGCGGGTAGGGCGAAGATCGACTGGTTGGTCACGCCATCGTAGAAATCCATGGGGGCAATGCCGCGTTGTTTAAGTCGTGCGTCTACCTCGTCGGGAGTGAGGTCAGCAGGGTTCGGCCCCAGTGATGCAATGTTGAAGCCCCACGTCTCACCGAAGGACTGAATGTTGGCGGAGTAGGGTGCTACCGTGGGGAACACCTGGTTCAGCGTGTAGTTGATAGCGGTGTAGACCTCTGTGTGGTTGATGAGGCTGGCAGGGCCAGACTGGGTGACCATGAGTCCACCGGGAGCCAAACGATCACGGACCATCGTGTAGAAATCCAGGGTATACAGTAAGTAAGCCGGGCCTCCGTCCATTGGATCGGACAAGTCCAGCACAATGACGTCAAACCGCTCATCCGTATCCCGAAGGAATGCAGAGGCGTCGTCAAACTTCAGTTCGAGTCGAGGGTCGTCGAATGCACCTTGATGATGCTCCGGCAGGTACTTCTGGCAGACTTCCACCACCTCTTGATCCAGGTCAACCATGACCACACGCTTCACCGTGTTGTGCCTAAGCACCTCTCGAATCGTAGCGCCTTCACCGCCACCGGCAATGAACACCTTCTCCGGATTGGGGTGGGCCACCATGGCTGGTTGAACCAAACTCTGGTGATAGATGAACTCGTCTGACTGGGCAGACTGCGTCTTCCCATCCAAGACAAGGCAGCGGCCAAAGCACCCGTTTTCGAGTACCTCAACTGTCTGGTATTTACTTTTCCCTGAATACAAAACCCCGTCAATGCTGCTCATCTGAACAAGCTCAGGGGTGATGCGCTCTATGTACCACTTATCGTGGTCCGATAACACAGACACCTATGCTTTCTGTACTTCAGACCCTGCCGTCTGCGTCAGAATGCCCCGGGTCACTTCCTGGAAGTGCGGGTCCTTGCATTCAAACGCCTCTGCAATCAGTGCAGCGGCTGCGTGGGGGCTGAAATTCTCGCCGCAAGTGAAAATATCTGCTGCGGCGTATCCATACTCCGGCCAGGTATGGATGCAAACGTGGGATTCAGCAATGGCAACTACGCCAGTGACTCCCTGTGGTGCGAATTTGTGAAAGGTCTTCCCTATAATTGTGGCACCTGTTGCTTCAGCTGCGTTTAGGAGCGTTTGCTGGACGAAATCCATATCATCCAACAGGTCTGGCCGACACTCCTTGAGCTCCAAGATCAGGTGTAGTCCTAGTGCTTCCAAATATCCTTCCCCCTAACATAAAATTATGGCCCGCGGGCCAACAACCTATTATACTAGCTTTAGCTACGTTCGCAAGCCTTGGGTTATCCGAGGCGCTTCTAGCCCAGAATTAATGTTGCCTAAACAACTTGGAGGCCACCCATGAAATTGACCCACATCAGGCTACTGGTGACTGATTTCTCAGGTTGTTACCGTTTCTATCGGGACATCCTGGGTTTAACGCTTTTGATTGGTGATGAGAACGGCCCGTACGCCAGCTTCTCAGGGGACGGCGCGGAGATTGCTTTGTTCAGCCGTGATGCCATGGCGGATGCGGTGGGGACGAGTGCGTTGCCCACCGTTGTCGATGCAAAGGACAAGGCGGCGTTGATCATCGCCGTGCCTGACGTGGATGCTGCATACCAGGCGGTCGTAGCCCGTGGCGGCGTGTTTGTGAACGCGCCGTTCGATCAACAACAGTGGATGGTGCGCTGCGCCCACCTCCGGGACCCCGATGGAAACCTGATAGAACTCAATAAAGAGATGAGTGCATAACCCGGTGCAGACGAACCTTGCCATACATACCCAGGGTTTGACGAAGCGATACGGCAATCGGCCTGTGTTGCGCAACGTCGACCTGGATTTACCGTGGGGAGAAGTGCTGTCGCTCTTTGGGCCGAACGGCTCCGGTAAGACGACATTGGTCAGGCTTTTGGCAGGTCTCGCCCAAACGACGTCCGGCTCGATACGCATTGGCGGCCTTGACCCTGAGCACAAAGGTGTAGAGGTGCGTCGTATGCTTGGCGTCGTGACGCATCAGACGTTTCTGTACGACGAACTGACTGCCCGGGAGAACCTGCGATTCTATGCCAGAATGTTCGGTCTAACTAATGTGGACGAACGCATTGAACAAGTATCTGAGACCCTTGGCAGCACCTCGTATCTCGATGCCCGGGTTCGTACTCTCTCTAACGGCATGCAAAAGCGGGTCAGCCTTGCTAGGGCGGTGCTCCATCGACCTCGCCTCCTCATTTTCGATGAACCCGAGGCTGGGCTGGATCAGGAGGGTCTTGAGCTGGTGGAGGCGTTGCTGGATGCCCATCGTGCCGCGGGCGGCAGCGCAATCGTGACGACGCACAATGTGGAGCGAGGGCTCAGCATTGCTGACCGAGTCATCATCCTATCAAGCGGACGCATATCCTACGATGAAGGGGCTGGCTCCTTGGAAGCCATTTCTTTCCGTGAGACGTACAGAGAGCGGACGGGTGTTCAACTATGAGCGCTATTGTCATTCTAAGGAGCCTAGCGACGAAGAATCTGGGGCCATTTTCGATGGAAGTAAGGGGAGACCAAGGATTGAGCCATGACAGAAAAGACTGACAACCCCGTTAGGGCATATAGCTCCAGGACACCGTCCTGGTGGGCTCCGATACTGGCCATCCTCTGGAAGGATGTGCTGCTAGAGAGTCGCACCCGTGAGATGGTCATGCCTATCCTGGTGTTCTCGTTCCTGGTCATCGTGGTTTTCAACTTCGTGATAGACCCCAAGCCAGCCCTCGTGACAGCGGTGGCCCCGGGCGTGCTGTGGGTGGCGTTCACCTTTGCAGGGATGCTGGGACTCAATCGCACTTTTTCTATGGAAAAGGAGCATGGTGGCATTGAGGGTCTGATGATGTGCCCTGTGGGACGAGACCTGATATACCTGGGCAAAATGCTGGGGACGTTCTTCTTTATCCTGGTGGTTGAGCTGATCATGCTGCCTGTTTTTGCAGCTATATTCAACCTTCCACTGTTTGAACCAGGGTTATGGCTCATCACCGTGCTGGCAACCTTTGGCTTCGCTACAGTCGGGGCAACGTTTTCAGCGATGGCCGTGAACACCAGGGCGCGGGAGATACTGCTCCCAATCCTCTTCTTTCCCATAGCTGTGCCTGTTATCATAGCCGCGACGGAAGCCACGAGAGCCGTATTGGCCGGCGATTCCTTTGGTGATTACAGTAGATGGCTTCAGCTGATGGCTGGGTTTGACGTGGTTTTTGTAGTCATCGCAGCATTGACGTTCGATTTCGTGCTAGGCGAGTAGTTCGCCCGGCTTTAGTCTCAACCAGGAGAGGTGCAATGACAGGACGGTTGACACTGCTAGGCTCAAGCGGTGTCCTTATGATGCTTCTCCTGGCTCTGATCTTTCTCTGGGTTCCTACAGACATCGTCTTGGGCATCTCCCAACGCATCTTCTACTTCCATGTACCCATGGCGCTGGTCGCATTCCTGGCCTTCGGTGTTGTCGTCGTCGGAAGCATCGGATATCTATGGAAGAAGAGCGAGCGTATGGACGCTCTGGCTTACGCTGCCGCAGAAATTGGGGTGCTGTTCACAACGCTCATGCTCATAACAGGAATGCTATGGGCTAAGCCCGTGTGGGGCGTCTGGTGGACGTGGTCGCCGCAACTGACAACATCGCTCATCCTCTGGTTCATCTACACCGCATACCTGATGATTCGCTCATATGCCCCTCAGGGTGACCAGGGAGCGCGTTATGGAGCGGTAATGGGAATCATCGGGTTTGTCGATGTGCCCATCGTGTACATGGCGGCCAAGTGGTGGCGAGACGTGCATCCGGAAGCAGTGGTAGGCCCACTGGCTGATGAAGGATCCCTTGAAAGCAAGATGGTTATTGCGTTCCTGGTGGGGCTGCTTGCCTTCACAACACTGTTTGCGTACCTACTGATGGAGCGATATACCTTGCGCCGTCAGGAATCCCTGGTAGAAAGGCTGAGATACAGTCATGTCTAAGCGTCTTGCCGCAT
>CAUZTE010000153.1:0-4518 GCA_963582565.1 Dehalococcoidia bacterium
CATTGCCATGGTGTTCCAGGAACCCATGACTTCGCTGAACCCGGTGCTGACCATCGGCAGACAACTCACGGAAGGTTTGGAGCTCCATCTCAAGATGAGTAAGGGCGATGCTCGCTTGCGGGCTGCCGAGCTACTCACCATGGTGGGTATTGCCGATGCGGCTCAGCAGCTAAAGAACTACCCACACCAGTTCAGCGGCGGGATGCGACAGCGTGTCATGATTGCGATGGCCCTGAGTTGTAACCCGAAGCTCTTAATCGCCGATGAGCCTACCACGGCCCTTGATGTGACAATTCAGGCTCAGATTCTGGAGTTGTTGCAGAAGCTCTCTGCAGAAATGGGTACATCGGTACTTCTCATCACCCATAACCTGGGGGTGATTGCGCGTTACGCCAGCAGGGTGAACGTGATGTATGCGGGCAAGATCGTGGAGGGCGGCACGACCAGAGAGTTGTTCACCAACCCACAGCACCCGTACACCAAAGGATTACTGAAGTCGGTGCCTCGCCTCGATCAAGACCGGACCGAGAAGCTCTTCACCATTGAGGGGGCACCACCAGATCTGATAAATCTTCCTCAGGGCTGTGCCTTTCAACCCCGGTGCGCCTACGCCATTGCCGAGTGCGGTGTGAGCGCCCCGCCGCTGACTGATCGAGGCAATGGTCATGTGGCAGCTTGCTTTGTAGAGTGTGGGACATTCTGATACACATACTTGTGGTAACCACCCGCCTTAAGCCTGAGCATCGCGATGCCTGGATTGATCGGATGACTAGGCACATCCAGACCTGTCGCGCTAATGAGCCGGACTGTTTGCAACTCGATCTTGTTCAGAGCAATGACGACCCCGACCATGTGTTTCTGTATGAGGTCTATGAGAGCAAGGAATCTTTTGACGCTCACTGGGATTCCAGCTATCAGAAGCAGCTCATGGTGGATGTGCAGGGATGGGCAGTAGAGCCTCCAGAAATCATCCTCTGCACCAATGTGTATCCGGTTGACTCTGAGATGAAGTCATGGGCCAGCTAGCCCTCCCGAGCTTTGGTCTCCTGAGGCAGCAAGCTACTGTAGATGAAATTGTGGGTGGGTGTAGGCACGCCGGACTCTTTGCCCAACCGCACCACAGCGCCAGTCTGCGATTCCAACTCGGATGGTTTGCCGTCCATGATGTCGCGCTGCATGGATGCCTCGCCCACCAATGGCTGCCGGTCCATCGCCGCCATGCCAATGGCCACAGCATCGTCGGCTATCGCTATGCCACGGGCCTTCGCCACGTTGAACGCCTCGGTCATTGCGGATTCCAACATGGATCGCGTCCCCGGATGGGCTCTGGTGACACCTGCAGGGGTGCGGGTCACTGCGCCTACACCGCTGAAGGCAGAGATGAACAGAAATTTTGCCCACATTGCAGCATGGATGTCCTTTGGCAGGTCAACGTTCAGCCCTGCATTGGCGAATGCATCCCGAAGTGCATCGACTCGAGCGCTCGGTTGGTTGTCGAGTTCGCCCAGAGCAATGAAGTCGTCGCCGCCGTCGTGCTGGATGCGACCGGGCTCGCCGATGTAGCTGATGACTCGGCACAGCCCGCCAAGCACACGTTCAGCGCCGAAGATCGCCGAGAGTTGAGCGGGGGCGTCCACGCCGTTCTCCAGCGGAAGGATGCAGGTGTCTGGCCCAACAATCGGTCGAATCGCCTCAGCAGCCTCGGCCACGCTCCACGCCTTCACGGCAATCAGCACAGCGTCCACAACACCGATGTCCTTGGGCTTATCGGTAGCTTGTGCAGGGTTGATGACGAAATCGCCCCTTTTGCTGGTAATCTTGAGGCCGTTGGCTTTTATAGCATCGAGGTGTGCACCTCGAGCTATGAAAGTCACATCCTGCCCCGACTGCGCCAACCGAGCGCCAAAGTAACCACCGACTCCGCCTGTACCGAACACTGCAATTCGCATTGAGCCCTTCTTTTCAGCGGATATGATTTTGCCGCTAATTCAACTTTCGTCAATACCTGTCTGTTCTTGTGGATGCAGGGCTAACCCTGCTAGGTTTCTTTTTCTATGAGGTCTTTGACCTTCTGTTCTATCTGGTCACGGATCCGTTTGACCTCCTCCATAGGTTGACCTGCCGGGTCGTCCAACCCCCAGTCTTCTGTGAGCATGAACGTGGCCGGGCATGCCTCTTCAATGGAGCAGCCCATGGTGATGACCTGATGGGCACTGTCAGCCATGCCCTGCGTGAGAATTTGGGGACGGTTGCCACTGATGTCGATGCCCTTTTCTTTCATGGCGTCTACCACCACCGGGTTCACCTTCTCAGTTGGTATGGTGCCAGCCGATTCTGCCGTGAGGGTGGTTGACCCTGACGCGTTGAGGAACCCGGCTGCCATCTGACTTCTACCGGCGTTGTGGACACAGACAAAGAAAATAGTCTTCACGACAGTCTGTCTCCATTACCGTCTGGGGATGCGCTGTTCTCACCGCGTAGCCACCAGTACGTCACAGATGCTAGGGCTGCTCCAGCAATGGGCCCCACCCAGTATGCCCAGTGATCCATCCACGTCCAAGCAACCAGTGCGGGGCCGAATGAACGCGCCGGGTTCATGGACGCTCCGGATATCGGCCCACCGAAGATGGCTTCAAGCGCAACGGTTGCACCGATGGCGATTGCAGCGCTGCTGCCGATGGCTCTCGTATCGGTTGCTACCGCCATGATGACAAACATCAGGAAGAACGTGAGGATGAACTCGAATATGACTGAGTCCCATACGCTTCCGGAGGGCAGCGTGGCACCCATGTTGGCCACATCACCAAAGAGCGCCTTCAGCACCAGGCACGCGGCTACAGCCCCCATGAGTTGAGAGCTCCAGTAGTGGGCAACCCACTTCCAGGGAAAGTGACGTGACAGGGCAAAGGCAAGGGTTACAGCGGGGTTGATGTGTGCGCCGGAGATGTGTCCAGTGGCATAGATCATGGCCGCTACCACAAGCCCGAATACAAGTCCGATGCCCAGGGTGGTGATCTCGCCGCCAGAGGTGAAGTCCACCATGATTGCTCCAGCGCCTGCAAATACCAGGCCGAAGGTGCCGATGAACTCCGCTGTACAACGTCGCATGATTGAAGGGGATGTCAGTTGCATGATTCGCTAGTGCTCCGTGTCAGAGGATTGGGTCAGGTTGAGCCAAGTAATTCTAACGGATTTCAGGGGGTATGTCGTCCGGATTGCAAAATGAAGAAAGGCCTCCGTTACGGAGGCCTTTCTTGTAGTGGCATGGTCTAGTGGCGCCTCGGGTCTATACGAGTCCCTCTGCTGCCAGCGCCTCATCGAGCTTAGTCGTGTTGTAGCCAACCACTTTGTGCTCACCAATGGTAGTGACCGGCGTGGTCCTATGGCCCATGTCAATCACCTCTTGGCGGGCAACCGCGTCCAGGGACACGTTCTTTTCCTCGTAGGAAATCCCTTTGCGTGAAAGATACACTTTCACCATCTGGCAGGGGCCTCAGCCAAGGGAGGTATAGACTGTGATATCAGGACTTGTCATTCTCTTTTCCACCTTTCTGAGACTCGTGGAAGTCGGCTTTGGAGAGGTAATCCCCCCCGAAAAGCTCCGTACCTTCTGGTATTGCCTCATCTATTGTCTGGGTGAAGGCCTCTCCGGCCTCATACTTACGAAGAAACTCTTCGTTCACAAAAAACATTCATATACAGAACCCGTCGCGGGCAATGTCCTCATGGTGTCTGTCGCAAGGACAGATTTTCTTGCGATCCTCAACGGGATCGCCACCAAGGGGCATTCAAGGGCAGTATCGATAACCGTTGGCTACCTCATTGGCCGCCAACCCCTTTTGAACCTCAAGGACTATCTCCGGTTCAGGAAAGAACTCGTAGGGGCCTTTAGCTGTGTAAGCCTCTGAGAACTTCTTTGCCCGTTCCAGCGCTTGCTCTGGTGTCAGGTCTTTCTTCTCAGTCAAAGTCTGGCCGCTCCCCCGTACATTTTCTTAGATGCCAGGTTGGTGGTCACAGGTGCCACATTACGACAACCAATGCATCGAAAGGAATCTAGTTCCATAGTATCGCCTGAAATTCAAACCCGTCAACGGGGCAGACACCTTTTTACGAGCCACCCCATCTGCTCAGCCAGTCTTCCACAAGGGTCCAGGAGGTGGAGGCCAGCAAGATCAACACAATCATCTTGGTTGTGTTTGCCATCGTCGCAACCCACAGATACTTGATGAGCGGGTAACGCGTAGCGCCAGCCGTCAGGCCAACAAAGTCCATAGGTAGCACAGGGATCAAGTTGAACAAGAAGATGATCGGCGGTCCGTATCGTTCCATGGCGTTGCCAGACCATCGGAGGAACCGGTTCGTGGCGAATGTGTTGGTGGCCTGCATCCCCACGTAGTATGCCGTGACAGATCCCAGTGCGAATCCCACCCCGGAGGCTATACCAAGCAGGTAGGGGTTAAAGTCCCTGCCCATGAGCACCACGGCTGCCCCGCCCGGTGCTGGCAGCAGGATGGTGGC
>CAUZTE010000154.1:0-4478 GCA_963582565.1 Dehalococcoidia bacterium
CACATTCTTTAATCGACCTGAAGACCTGGAGGTGGTTGGCAAGACCTTGTACGTTGTGATATCAGGAGAAGATAGCGTCATCAGCATTGATTTGACGGACAGTGATGATCCGACGGTCGGGAATTTTATCAGTGAAGAGGCCTTCGATGACCCGATACGTTCACCTGACAACATCGCCAGCGATTCGAAGGGCAATTTCTACATATCAGAGGATCATACTGATGCGGAGTTGCTAGAAGCTCTCAATGACATTTGGTATGTCACTGTTGGTGATGATCCACTATCACGTGCGAGTTCCATATCCCTATTCGCGACCATCGAGTCTCGTAGGGATGAGCCAAGTGGCTTGCTAGTAGACCCAAATAACGACCGACTGTTTGTGAGCGTGCTTGGGCCGAATAACTCAATTTTTGTCGTACCCTTAGACTAAATAGCAGCATATGACTGTATTTCCTGGGAATGCTGCTACTTGGGAATCGCGGAATAGTTTGGTAGGACTATTCCGCTGCGCCGGATCTCTAGTAGGCGATCTTTGGCTTTGTCATGATTTTCCCCGCTATTCGTCAGATGAATCTATACTGTGTACGTCTCCTCGCGCAGGTTGCCCGTCTGGGTGGCAAGATACTCCTTGATGGACATCCTGGCCTGGTGCTTTGCCTTCACTTCGTTCGCTCCTACTGCGCCGTCTGCCAGCAGGTCGACCACCGTGAGGGCCATGGCCTTGGCGGCGTTCAGTACGGCGTTGTCCCAGTCCTGAATCAGGTAGTCGTCACCGTGGCCCGTGCCAATCGCGCCGCCCACATACGGGTGAATAGTTGGCATGACGTGGCCCACATCACCCATGTCGGTTGACCCCGTGCGATGGCCGGCTTTGCCAACGTTCTCTTCTCCCACCACGTACGCCGCGTTGTTCCGGTACAGCGACATCATGTTGTCGTCGTTGTTCATGGGCATGTAGCCGGGCAGCGTCGTGATGTTGACCGTTGCGCCCACGGCCATTGCTGCGGCACGCAGGCTGCGATCCACCTTCATGTCCGCATCGGCGATGGCATCGAGGTTGTTGCCGCGCACAAAGGTCTCCAGGCGCACATCGGCAGGCACCGAGTTCACGCTTGCCCCGCCCATGGTGATGATGGGATGGACGCGCACGGTGTCCTTGTCCTGGAACGTCTCGCGCTGGGCGTGGATGTTGTTGAGGGCCAGCGTTGCCGCGTTAAGGGCGTTGATGCCGCGGTGGGGCGCGCCTCCCGCGTGAGCAGCACGACCCTGGAACTGGATGAACTTGGCAATCATGCCGTTGTTCGTCGATGAGACGGTCAGTTTCCCCTCATCGGTATTGCTGGAGGTGTGTGTCATCATCGCGAGATCGACGTCATCGAACTCACCGAGTCGAAGGAACTCTGCCTTGCCCGCTAGAAAGCCCAGTTTGCCCTGTTGTCGGAGGCCATTGCGGTATTCCACTTCTATGTACTCTTCAGCGGGTACGGCGATGAGGGCCACCCGACCGGTGAGGGCTTCGAGAACCCCTGCCGCTTGAAGCCCCATGCCAACGCCGAGCATCATGGCGATCTGCGCGTGGTGTCCGCAAGCGTGGGCTGCTCCGGTATCAGCGTCAGCGTGTGGGTGACCCGGAACCACAAGCGAATCAAGCTCTCCCATGACACCTATCGTCGGGCCGGGGCCTGCGCCGCCTTCCAGGTAACCTTTGATGCCGGTGATGGCGATGCCGCCTCTGCGGGCGACGCCCATGTCGCCAAGGACCTTATCGACAACTGCAGCGGTCTTCGTCTCTCGAAAGCCCGGTTCTGGATGTTCAAGGATGGTCTTGGCCACCCGCACAAGCTCCTCGCCTCGACGGTCGATCTCCTCCGACACGCTTCGCTTCAGATCGTCTCTTGATAGCATGGTTGCCTCCCTCGGGTGATTATCGATTACCTCAGTGCCTTCAACTCTTCAACAGCTAGTCTGATGTTGGGATCGCTGCCCAAAGATTCTGCTATACCCAGGTCAATCTCGGCTTCCAGGTCTCTATCTAGAATGGTGTAGGTCAGTGCGCGGTTTACGTAGGCTTGCGCGAACTGCGGGTTTATTCGTATAGCGGTATCAGGATCCGCCAGCGCTTCATCGGGCTGACCGAGTTGGAGTTTGGCGTTGCCTCGGTTGCTATACGCATCTGCTGTGGGGGCGAGGCGAATCGCTACATCAAGGCTGAAAATAGCCTCCTGATACTCATTGATCCGTAGGTAAGCCACCCCGCGGTTGCCGTAGGCAATCGCAAACCCCGGGTCGATTTTCACCGCCTTTTTTAAGTCCTGCAGCCCTCGATAGATCTCGCCGAGTTCGACGTATGCGGTGCCCCTGTTGGTGTAGGCTCGGGCGTTTTCCGGCTGCAGGGTGATAACCTCGCTGAAGTCCTGGATTGCACGTTGGGAATCATCTAGCGCCTGGTACACAAAGCCTCGATTGCCATAAGCTGCCGCAAGTTTTGAGTCCTGGCGAATCGCCTCATCGCACTTCGATAGAGCGTCTTCCAGCAGCCCTTGTTCCTGAAGGTCTACACCGGCGTTGAAATGCTCTTCAGCCTTGCTTAAACCGCTGCTGCATGAGGCCACAGAGAGGGCAAGGATCAGTATCAAAACAATCAGGACAGAACGGGTCATATAAATCTCCTTCAATCGGAGAGCATGCTATGGCGGGCACCGGTGCCAGTCAAGGAGTGGGGTAATGGAATATTTGCTGTCTGATGACTATACTGGCCGCATCAGGGGCGCGGGGGAGTGCGGACGATACCCCAACAAGGAGAAGATCCATGAGTAAAGCAGCACCTAAAGCAGAGAAGGTAGAACTCGAAGAACTACGGGATGCCATCCGCGCGGAGTATGGGGCCGTGGCTATCGATCCCGAGGCGGGTTATCACTTCAATGCCGGGCGCGAACTGTAACCTGCCGGCTGAGCTACATCCCGGCATCGACTACGCGGTGTACGCGCTTGACCCGGAAGGCAACGGCATCATGCTGTATTACTACATGGAACAATTGGGTTGGGAAGGCAAACCTCGACCTATCGAGCTTCGACGTAAGGTCGAGGCTGCTGCCAGCACTCACAACGTAGAGGCATGGCCGGAGGCGCTGGAACCGATGTCGGACACCTACGTCGGCCAGGTGTTCCAAGGTCCTTTGGGCTAGGCGCGGACGAGTCCTGCACCCACGAGGGCTTGCCCTCGACCCAAGTTCCTGCGGTTACTCAAGGAAGGCCAATTGCTTGAATCCCCTCCCCTTTAGGGGAGAACCAGGGTGGGGGAGTCTCCCACCCGGAAGCTCTATACAACTAGCTAAAGGAACCGCACTATGTGGTATTTGACGTTCTCGAAGCCGGCTGCAGCCAGGGAGCAGATCATGCCCCACTTGCAGGAGCACCTGGACTGGCAACGAAAGGCCCATGACTCAGGTGGCATGCTGTACTCCGGCCCTTCTGCCGACCACTCGATGGGCATCATGCTGCTTCGGGCGGGCTCTCTCGACGAGGCCAAGAAGACCATGGACTCAGAGCCCTTCCACAAATTGGGTCTACGCACATACGAGATCATTGAGTGGGACGTTCATCAGGGGATGGGCATCGGCGGTTTCACCTCTGAGAGTCTGGCCTTGCTAGGCCAGGAAAAGAACACAGCCGCCACAAGCTAAACACATATTGGAGTAGTCATGCGAACAATCGACACACACGCGCACATCGTTCCCCAGGATTGCCTGGAGTTGCTGCCTGAACAGTTGGACACCAGAACACTGGTCGGCGACATGACGGACGTTAATGTCCGACTGAAAGAGATGGACGAGTCCGGAATCGAAGTGCAGGCCCTCTCCGGGTTCCTGGCACTCCTCAACAAGGATGTAGCCACGGCTCGACAGTTCAACGATTCGCTGGCCCGCGTGGTTGCGGCGCACCCTGATCGGTTTGTAGGTCTGGCCCTGGCACCGATGGCTGAGCCTGAAAAGGCACCGGCGGAGCTTGACCGCGCCGTCAACGAACTTGGCATGGTTGGTGTGGGCATCGCGTCCAACATCAACGGAATGAACCTTGACGCCAAGGAGTTGGGGCCGTTCTACGCCAAGGTCCAGGAGCTGGACATTCCCATCTTCATCCACCCTGCCAACGTGCTGGGCCAGGACCGACTGGCTGACTGGTATCTCAGCAACTTCATCGGCAACGTGACGGACACCGCTGTGGCCGCTGCAAGCATCATCTTCGGTGGGGTGTTCCAGGAGTTCCCCCGACTCAAGATATACCTGGCCCACGGGGGTGGAAGCTGCCCGTACATCCGCGGTCGATGGGATCACGGATGGCAGGCCCACGAGACTGGCTCCAAGATCACCAAACCGCCCAGCGAGTACATGCGACTCTTCTACTTCGATGCGCTTACCCACTCGGCACAGACGTTGCAGTACCTGGTGGAATCGTTCGGCCACGATAAGGTCATGCTT
>CAUZTE010000155.1:0-4476 GCA_963582565.1 Dehalococcoidia bacterium
CGGGTGCACGGTCGTCTTTCACCAGGTCATGCCGGAAAAGCAGGAGCCCCGCAGTGTCAGGGGCCGCAAACCGCAAGCCATCCCTCCATGTGGTGTCTGGGAATGCTGACATGTCGTTTGTAGGCGAGCCAACAGGGGTAATGCTACCCAAGCCGTTATCAATCATCGCCAGCATCACCGCGTTTTGTACGCTGCTGTATTCCGTCTTGCGTATATCATTTGGCACAGCCGGGATCGACAAGGCGCCACCGCTGCCTGCGCCACCTTCCTCGCAAGCGGCAACGAACAGGACTCCGACTATCAGTAGCACAATGAGTTTCACGATGCCTCCCCGGCTCCGGTAATGCATATCTCAATCAACGGACACTCCAGGCAAAGGGGCTTGGATTTTTTGCAGACGTCCTTGCCCAACTTCACGATGAGTGCATGGTACTCGTTGAAAATGGAAACGTCAGCGGGTAAAGCACCCATAAACAGGGCGCGGTAGTCTTCATAGCGGTCTTGCTTCGGCGGGATACCGAGTCGATCCACGATGCGCTTGGTGTAGGCGTCTGACACGAAGCTGGGGGCGTCGGCGGCGTAGAGAACGATATCGTCAGCCGTCTCCTCACCTATGCCGTACACCGAGAGTAATTCAACGCGCAATTCCTCCCACGGCTGGCCTAGCATCGCCGAGAGGTCCCCGCCGTGCTGGTCATAGACGTGTTGCGCCAGTGCTTTCAACTTGCGGGCCTTCACGTTGAAATACCCGGATGAGTGAACCAGCACTGCCAGCTCTTCTACCGGCGTTTGCTGGATACCTTCAAGGGAGGCGACACCAGCGTTCTTCAGCTTCTCCATTGCTTTTTCCACGTTAATCCATGCCGTGGACTGCGTGAGGATGGCACCTATGCACACCTCGAAAGGGTTTGTTGCCCCCGGCCACCAGTGTTGTGGGCCATATGCAGCGAAGAGCCGATCATAGACCTCCGGGAGTAATGCATTGGCTGTGGGGGTGCTCATACCTCGTACCAACGAGCGACTTCTTCCTCCAGGGCAGCCAGATTAGGGTAGGCCTTCTCTACCCGAGCGATGAACGCGTCCCCTTCTGCTTCGGTCGGCATCACGTCCGTGTATGGAGCATCTATGTCGTAGACTGAGCGACCATTCTCCGGAAGTACCTCTTCGATTGGCAGGATTTCACTGCGACGATGTTTGAGCACCGCAGAATAGACCCCCCGGTAGGTGTACGGGTTGTAACTCCCATCGCTTTGGCTGCCGATCCCCATAACTGAAGCGGTCTCCAACAACTCGCTCCATATCGCTTGCATCACGTTCGGTCGGGCATCGCCTGCTTCACGTTCGTGCCTTGGGTCAGCGGTACTGGCTTCTCGAGCGCCCTCAATGGCCTGGCGGACTACCCTTGACGGTACCGGTACCAGGAATGTGGTGTTCGGCGCAGCAAGCAACGGCTCAGCATCGTCGTTCGCTGGCACGGCGAGCTCAATGAAGCGATTGCCAATGAGGGGTGTCTCGCCGATAAGCATGTCGGCAGCGTCGGGGTTGTCGACGTGCCACCGAGCTACTGCGCTCCTCGACCACACTCCCATCGCCCTGCGGATGACTGCGTGAGTAACGCCGTTCACATCGGGGTACTTGGCCAGGACGGCGTCGGAGACAAAGCCCTGGCGAGCCACGTCCCACTGGAGCAGATGTAGGCGTCTACCGAGGCCGTGGGCGATGTGGGCCAGCTCTCGAATCAACAGGCTCTTGCCCACGCCCGGAAGTCCGGCGAAAAACACCATTCGCTGAGTTCCAGCCAACTCCGTCAGTCTTGCGCCAATCAAAGAATCAGCAGGTAGTGCCGTTGTGGTTTGGTTGCCTTCCGTCATTGGTGCATTATCCCCTATCGCGCTATAGCAGCACAGGTACTTCGCCGGCTATGGTTATTGCCTGGCGGGTCAACGTGCAGATGAATGCGTAGGCCTCTACGCCTGCATCCACTGCCTCCCGAAGCGCAGCCCCAAACTCGGGATCGTTGTTATCGTAGGGACTGAGACCCGTTGCATCGTCGCGCTGAATCACGAAGATCGCAGCGGCGCGGTGCCCTTCTTCCACGGCCTTCATGAGTGTGCCTATGTGTTTGCGACCTCGTTCCGTGGGGGCGTCCGGAAACCGCGCAATGCCGTCCATCACCAGGGTGACCGATTTCATTTCCATATAACACAGCCCCGTGGGGCCCTGGAGCATCATGTCGAAACGACTGTCCTGGAACGTTACTTCCCGTCTGCCGTCAGTGGATCCATCAAAATGCGGCAGGGCACCTTCACGCCACGTCTCCCAGATGAGGGCGTTGGGCACCCGTGAATCAGCAGAAACAAGGGCGCGCCCTTGACCCATATCTTTGGACGGGGAGTTTGTCTGCGAACTCGGTTTACTACCGTAAGGCGAAGCGTGTTCTGCTATGGCGTTTTCGGGGTTCCTATCGATGGCGACCAAAACCAGGTCGTAGGCCGTTTTGCGGTGTTCGCCGGGCTGATGTGAAAGGTAGCAGGGATTGCCTGGTTGCAGCAATTCTCGCATACGACCGGAGCTCGCCACGTGCACCATGGCCTCTTTGCCATCCAATAGCACCAACGCAGCAAACCGGTTGAGTCGCGTGAGGAATTGGGCTTCAAGGAGGGGAGGGAATTGCATGCACCCTCCGGTTAGCTCTGCCGGAGGTTGAGGAACTTCAATAATAGTGGATGAACGCTCTGAACCAAATCCATTGCCTGCTGAGCGGCATCGCGGATGGTGAAGTGCGCCTCCGGTTGAATACGGAGCTTGAAGAAGTGGTAGCACTCACGCAGGTTCATGCGCGTCACCACACGTCGAAGATGCGCGTGGGTCACAGCGTACTCGGCCAGTCGAGGCGATATAGCTGCGAGTTTGGCGTACGCATTGGCTGAGGCATCCATGGCCTCTCGATAGGTCGCCGACAGACCACTATCGATAATGAGGTCAGGCTCTACGAACCCCTCAACTACCGTGAGCGATTGTGGCAGGTACGATTGCATGCGGTGTCGCTTGAACTCCCGGTACGCGCCATAGTCCATCAGGTACTCAAAGGTGTACTCAATCTGCTCCAACTCCCGTACTGTGGAGTCGTGGGGCCCCAGGTCGCCCAACGCCGCCGTGATGACCTCTTCCTGTTGGTCGGTTGAAAGAGCAGCGGCGCGCTTCCAAATGTCGTCGTACGAGGCGTGGGCGTTGCGATACAGGAGCGCCGCCACCAACCGAGTCTGAGCATCGTGGTCGTAGTCCACCAGTAGCGCCGACACGGAACGAGCGCCGGGATCTGACGAAGGCGAGGCTGGAAGAAGGTTGGCTGACTGCTCTTCCAATGCCGCCCTACTTAGCTCCAGATACTCGTTGCGCTCTGCGTGCCGGACGAGAGTTGGCGTAATGGACTTCGCCTGTTCCTTGAACTCCTCGCCCAAGGTCCGTTCTTCATCAAGAGCCGACGAGAGGAGTTTGCGTACGGCGTGTTCAAGCGTTCGGGTATTCATGGTCACGCCTACGTTTGTCAGAGCCGATGCGGGGAGCACGAACCGGCAGGTATCCGTAGCTTCACGTCGCAGTCGAAGTTTGTATGCGCCGTCACGCTCTCCGTCGTTCTGTGGGTGGATGGTGGCCAGGTAGGCGATGGTGCCGTCTACAAGCCGCTGGTACACATCAAACAATGTCTGGCATGCCGCCACGTAGACCGCCTTGGCCTCCGGGTATGCGTCCAGTTCTTTAGGGGTATAAAAGGCATTGCGCTCCAGGAGTTGATAGCGTGAGGATTTTTCCGTGTAGGAACCCAGGCGGTTGTCCTCCAGGGTATCGCAGGCCAGCCGGGACACGTTTTCAACAGCCATGTGGATGATGGCGTGCTCTGCAACAGAGGCATGACCATAGCCCAGAACCCAACGCTCGTGGAAATCCGCCGCCTTCTCAGCAGTGACCATTTCCTTGATGGCGTCAAAGGCTTCCGGCCTGCGGGAGGTCATTGCGAATATGACAGCCAACTCCTCCTCAGTCACCTCTCGAGGATCTAGGGGATAGACACGGCGGAGGAACGAACTCTGTTCTGTGGCTTCCATAGTTTTGCCCCGTTTGGATATAGGCTTTGGATATAGGCTGTTGTTGAGGATTATGGTACTGCATGCCCTGGACAAACGCATCGCCGATAATCGTTAGATTCTGCAGATTCTGCACAAACTTGACACCCCTGCATAGAGTCGGTAGCATTCTTTAAACAGTAGTTGGTGCCCGTGGCGGGCAGTAGCTATTTCGTAGCGGAGCTCAGGCTTCGATGATCTTCTGTAGTCACGGCATGTTTGTTGTTTACAGCGACAACTATGGGGACAGAAACGCATAGCAGACGGGAAGTCCGGAGGTGGACGATGCCGGCGCGATTTCAGCAGGAGATCGAAAAAATCCTGGAACAGACGGAGGATCTTCCTCCGCCTA